>CP045666.1:300000-465225 GCA_013457415.1 Enterobacteriaceae bacterium Kacie_13 | reverse complement strand
TAGCCGCTGCCTTTGTAGGTCTGCGAGCGGATGGCCATTTGGGTTTTGGTCCCCGGAAGACTGCCGGGTGCGCGGTTGCTGGCGTGATAGGTGCGGCCGATGATGATGGGCTGATCGGGGTCACCGTTGAGAAAATCGACAATCACTTCCTGTCCGACCCGTGGGATAGCGATGTTGCCGAAACCGGTGCCCGCCCACGCTTGTGAAACGCGGATCCAGCAGGAGCTGTAGTTGTCGGCTTTGTTATAACGATCCCATGCGAACTTCACCCGTACGCGGCCGTGTTCGTCGCAGAAGATTTCCTCTCCCGGTGGGCCGGTGACGATGGCGATTTGCGGACCGTCGATGCGCGGCTTGGGCTTTGGCACAGGTCGCCAGGTTTGGGTGGAAGGGATGACTTCAAACTCGGTATGCAGCGTGGTGCCCTGACCTTCGTTGCCGATGCGGGCCTGCGGCTGCTCGCCGTGCATTTCAATGGCGACCACCTGCCAGTTGGCGTTCAGGTCTTCGCGCGGATGGCCGGTCAGGGCAAAGCGTACGCCGGGATAAAACTGCGGCGAATTGGTGCTGCCAATCACCACGTCGGCGTTATTGCGCCAGCCTTCCATCTGATATTGGGCAAAATCGGCGCCGTGTTGCTCGTCTTTGAACCGCCCCGGGTAGTCAAAAATGTCGTACACCGTGTGCTGATGCACCATCTTTGTGGCTTTTTCCTGGTACTGCGCCGGCCAGTTCGGCGCGGTAAAGGTGTAGTCCTGCGTGATCACTTTTGAAGGGCGCACCCGCGCGGTGCGGCGGAAGTTGCTGATGCAGTAAGTGGCCGCTTCGGAGGCGGCGTTCGGGTTATACGGGAACGCGCCGATGCTGATCAGAGCGCTACAGTTATCCGCAAAGGTGAGCTTCTGATCGTTGGCCTTGAGGAACTCTTCCTCGTAAAAGAAAATCCCCTCTTCAGCAGCCAGCCGCGAAATAAAATCGTAATCGCTTTCCATAAACTGGACGCAAAACTCCCGCCAGTTATGGCTGGAGCGAAACAGCGTGTCGTGTTTAAGAACGCCCATCTCTCTGAGCAGCGGGTCGAGGATGGCGACGATGTTCAGATTTTGAAAACTGCGGCAGTTTTGTCGCTGGGAGCTGCGCCAGAAATAAGGGCGGATGGTCAGGCGGTACTGCGTCTGGTGTTTGCCGGTGTCTCCCTGCTCGAAAAAGGTCACGATGCCGCGCACCCGCCGTTTTATCTCCTCGCCCTGCCAGATAGTGAGGGTCGCCATTTCGTCTAAAACTTTATCGACACCGACGGCCGGGTCGCTGCTCAACAGCACTACGTTCAGAGTGAAAAGCTCGGAGTAACATTGGGAAAGATGAAAACTGACGACGGCGAAGGTGTCGCGTGTCGCGGTGCCTGCGGTGAAGGTAAAACGGGTTCCATTGATCGCCATGCTGTGAGTCCCTTATCTGTGCGGCGGAAGCATTTATCAGAAAGTGATTTATCAGGGCAATCATAATTGAAATAAATGCATTTATAATCAATCAGATAACGAGTTATCGACTCGAAAAAAAATAGTCTTAATTTTAAAACCTCACTGTGAGGCGGGTCGCAAAATAGTAAATGCGCAAGGCCCTGTACTTAAAGCAGGACTTAACCCCGCAAAAGACGTGCCGGGTCGGGAATCATGTAAGTCGCGCAGTCTATTAATGAGAACTTCAAGGGTTCGATGTTACCGGTTTCAGCGTTGAAAAACAGAGGAGGGAGGGGGCAGGTGCAGGACATGAAAAAGGGAACCGGGGTTCCCTTTCTCTTTTTTTCTGTCTGTGTCGGGAGGTCAGTTTAACAACCCGAGATGTTCGATGAGGATCGAGGAGCCAATACCGATAAGCACGACGCCGCCCAGTACTTCCGCCCATTTACCGATAGCCGCGCCGAGAAAGCGGCCCAGCAGCATGCCGGAGGTGGCCATAATCGTTGTGGCAGCACCGATGGTCAGCGCCATTACAAGTATATTCACCTGAAGGAAAGCAAGGCCCACACCAACCGCCATGGCGTCCAGGCTGGTGGCAATGGCGGTAGTGACCAGCAGCCAGAAGCCGTGACGGCGGGGTACCTCGATTTCTTCGGCAGTATCCTTTCTGAATCCTTCCCAAATCATGCGTAAACCCAGCACCAGAAGAAGGGTGAATGCGACCCAATGATCCCAGTCCATGATGAACTGCGACGCCGCGAGGCCAATTGCCCAGCCGATCACCGGTGTAATAGCTTCAATCACACCAAAAATAAGCCCGGTGCGTAATGCTTCTTTCAAAGGTGGCCGGTGCAGTGCTGCACCCTTACCGATAGCCGCCGCGAAGGCATCCATTGACATACCAAACGCCAGGATAATGATCGTATAAAATTGCATAAAACGGACCAGTCAGACCTTTCGCACTTCAAAAGGCGTTTTATTAAAAGAGGCGTGCAGTTTGCCACAAAAAATAAAATAAAAAAACCATAATATTCAATTAGTTATAGTATTGGTTAAGAATGTTAGCACTGGCTATATTTGTATGAAATGGCTTCGATTTAGAAAGGGCATTAGAAGAAGAGTGAGAAAAAAATGAGTTAGCAGAAGAATTTAAGTGCTCAGTGACTTATGCCAAATGTCATCGCAGTTACCCTCCCGTTCTAAAAGATAGTGAGTCTGTTTAAGGGGAAAGGCAGGTGGCAGCATCTATACTGCGTGAATGGGGCGGCATATGCAGCTCTAAAACATGGCGAAGACTCATGAAAAAAATACAAAAGAAGTCGTCAATTCTCAGTGCAACAGGTGCCTGCATCGGCGTTGTTTATGGCGATATCGGTACCAGCCCGCTCTATACACTGCGGGAATGTCTGACCGGACAGGCGGGCATCACCCTGACCCAAAGTTCACTGTTCGGATTTCTGTCGCTCATTTTCTGGTTGCTGATGCTGGTGGTATCGATCAAGTACATCATCTTTGTGATGCGCGCCGATAATGATGGTGAAGGAGGGATCCTCACTCTGATGACGCTGGCGGTTCGGAACCTCAGTCCGCGCTGGGTGCCCATTATTATGTTTCTCGGGCTGGTCGGGGGCAGTTTCTTCTACGGGGACGGTGTCATCACACCTGCTATCTCGGTGCTTTCCGCTATTGAAGGGCTGGAACTCATCGCCCCGGCCTTCGACCGCTTTATCATTCCTGCCTCCATTGCTGTGCTGACGCTGCTGTTTTTTATCCAGAAAAACGGTACCGCCACGGTGGGGAAAATCTTCGCACCGGTTATGGTGGTGTGGTTTATTACACTGGGGGTGCTGGGCATTGGCGGTATCATGCGTAACCCGGATGTTCTTCAGGCGCTGAACCCTTACTGGGCGCTGCATTTCTTTGTCGAATTCAAAACCGTATCATTCTTCGCGCTGGGCATGGTGGTGCTGTCGGTCACCGGCGGCGAGGCGCTGTACGCCGATATGGGCCACTTTGGTAAAAAACCGATCCGTATTGCGTGGTTTGCGCTGGTCGGCCCTGCGCTGGTGATGAACTACTTCGGACAGGGGGCGTTGCTGCTCAGTCATCCCGAGTCTATTCAGAACCCGTTTTTCCTGCTCGCACCCGGCTGGGCGCTGATTCCGTTGCTGGTGCTGGCGACGCTGGCGACCGTGATTGCCTCTCAGGCCGTGATTTCCGGCGTCTTCTCCCTGACGCGTCAGGCCGTGCGATTAGGTTATCTGCCGCCGATGCGCATCATTTATACCTCGGATGTTGAATCCGGGCAGATCTACATTCCGGTGGTCAACTGGCTGCTGTACATTGCGGTGCTGATAGCGATCCTCAGCTTTAAACACTCAAGTAATCTGGCGTCGGCCTACGGGATTGTGGTCACCGGTACGATGGTTATCACCTCTTTGCTGATCGGTATTGTGATGGTGAAAAACTGGGGGTGGAAAACCTGGCTGGGCGGGTTGGTGATGGCGCTGTTGCTGCTGATTGATGTTCCGTTATTTGCCGCCAACCTGACCAAACTGTTCTCCGGTGGCTGGCTGCCGGTGGCGATCGGCCTGACCATTCTGGTGATTATGCTGACATGGAAAACCGAGCGTTCGCGACTGCTGCGCCGTTTGCGTCAGGATCCCGAAGCGCTGGAATCGCTTATCGTCTCTCTCGAAAAAGCGCCGCCTAAACGGGTTCCCGGCACCGCCGTGGTGATGTCCCGTGGCATGTACGAAGTACCACTGGTGTTGTTGCATAACCTCAAACATAACAAAATTTTGCATGAAAGAGTGATCCTGCTGACCATGATCACGACCGACGTGCCCTACGTTCATAACGTCAGGCGTGTAACCATCGAGCAGCTCTCACCCACCTTCTGGCGCGTAGTCGCAAGTTATGGCTGGCGCGAAAAACCGAATGTGGAAGATATTCTTTACCGCTGCGGGCTGGAAGGGCTGAAATGCACGATGAATGAGACGTCATTCTTTATGTCGCGCGATACGTTCACCCTTGGCGAACCCCGTCCGTGGTATTTAAAAGCCCGCGGCAAGTTGTTCCAGGTGTTACAACGTAACTCACTGCGCGCGCCCGAACAGTTCCATATCCCACCGAATAGGGTGATTGAACTGGGGGCGGTGGTGAAGTTTTAAGAGGTGTTACCGCGGATTCAGTGTGAATCCGCGGTGATGTGCAATTAGCTCTGAGGGGATTGTGTCAGCTCAGTGACTTCAGGCGTTGTCGATGCTGGGGTGGTTTGCGTGGTTTCCGATTGAGTCGTCGGCGTCACTTCAGTGACTTTCGGCGTCGCGGAGGTTTCAGTCGCCTTCTGCGGAGTAGTCACTGGTGCTGCTGTCTGTGTCTGCTGTGTTGTTGTCGGCGCCGCAGGTGTTGGCGCCTGCGTCTGCTGAGTAGCTTCCGGTGCCGCAGCTGGCGCAGTTTGCGTCTGCTCAGCCGCTGCCGGTGTTTCCATTTCAATCTTTGGCAGGTCGGGAATAGGGTCGAGTGGGATGCTTTCTGCCTTAGGTTTCGGGATTGGGGTTTGCGCGCGAACCAGGAATGTCGGTTTGAGGTCGGCGACTGAATAGGTCACGTGGCTGATGGCGTTGTTCGAGGTGGTGACGTCGACTGGCGTAATGGTCACGCGGCCAATCAGTGAACGAGCATAACCGCCGACTTTATGCGAGCCTTCCGGTACACGCACTTCCAGACTTTCGCCGATCCCCAGCGCACCGGCATCTTTGCCATCGACTGTGACGTACAGTTTGGTGCCATCATCGGTTTTCGTCGGGATATGCGTTACGGTCACGCGCGTCGAACCGAAATCGAAAGCCGATGCCTGGTCTGCGGTTTTCGGTTTTGCACATCCTGTTAGTGCAAAAACGGCTGCAAGGGCAGCAAGGGTAAAACGATAACGCATAGTTCGGTATCTTCCTTTGAGGGATTTTTGTGATCTGCGTACCAATATACCCGATCTGGCCGGTGAGATGAATGAGGCGGCGGGGAACTCGGAACAATCTTCTTTGCCGTCTGTAACACTGCACACAACTTTAAGTTGAAGCGCTTCGTCAATTTGTGTATTTTTATGCAGATAATATGCATAAAAACACAATTAAACAGGAGTGACCATGCTTAAGTCCTTAATTCTCACCGGGTGTCTGCTTTCTTCTTTAATCACAACAGCTTTTGCGGCACAGACCACTTATGTGGTCGGCTCCGGCGGTACTTACCGTCCTTTCGAATATGAAAACAGCCAGAAACAGCTGGAAGGTTTTGATATCGACATTATCAAGGCCATTGCTAAAGCGGAAAATTTTGACATCAAACTGGTCAATACACCGTGGGAAGGCATCTTTGCCACGCTGAATTCTGGCGACCGCGATATCATCATTTCCGGTATCACCATTACCGATAAGCGTAAAGCGATGGTCGATTTCTCCGCGCCTTATTTCCCGGCTGAGCAATCCATCGTGGTGCCTGCAGAGTCTAAAGTGGATTCCGTTGCAGCGCTGAAAGGTCTGAAAGTCGGCGTAGTAAACTCCAGCACCGGCGATATCGTAGTTTCTGATACCCTTGGCAAAAACAGCACAGACATCAAACGTTTTGATAACACTCCGCTGATGTTGCAGGAGCTGGCGGAAGACGGCATCGGCGCGGCTGTTGGCGACGTTGGCGTAGTGAAGTACTACATCAAATCCCATCCTGAGAAAGCCCTGAAATTGGTGCCGGACAGCAAGTTCGAGCGTCAGTACTTCGGCATCGCGGTCGCGAAAGACAACACCGAGTTGCTGGGCAAAATCAACGCCGGTCTGAAGAAAATCGTAGCTGACGGTACTTACGCAAAAATCTACGCTACCTGGTTCGATAACAACGTTCCAACGCTTCCAGCGCAATAATCATCATGACAAGGGGCTTTAAAGCCCCTGAACAAGGACAGGTATGACCGGATTTCGCTGGGAGATAATCTCAGAATATGCGCCGTTGTTTGTGCAGGGCGCGATCATGACCATTCAGTGCACCATCATTTGCGTGATTTTAGGGACGTCGTGGGGGCTGCTGCTCGGCCTGGGTCGTATGGCGCGCGCCGACGACGGCCCGTGGAAACACATTCTGCGTTTTGCCGTGCAGTGGCCTGTGCGGGTTTACGTCAGCGCCTTTCGCGGCACCCCGCTGTTTGTGCAGATTATGGTAGTCCACTTCGCGCTGGTGCCGCTGTTTATCAACCCGCGCGACGGAATTCTGGTCGCCAATGGCCTGATGTCTTCGGATTTCGCCCGTATGCTGCGATCTGACTACGGCGCATTTTTATCATGCGTGGTGGCGATCACCCTGAATGCCGGAGCTTACGTGTCGGAGATTTTCCGCGCAGGTATTCAGTCGATCGATAACGGACAGATGGAAGCCTCGCGTGCGCTGGGTATGGGCTGGGGCAAAACCATGCGCAAAGTGATTTTGCCGCAGGCGTTCCGCCGCATTTTGCCGCCGCTGGGCAATAATGCCATCGCGATTGTGAAAGATTCCTCGCTGGCCTCGGCAATCGGTCTGGCCGATCTGGCCTACGCCGCGCGTACCGTTTCGGGCGCTTACGCCACCTACTGGGAACCGTACCTGACCATTTCACTGGTGTACTGGGTTCTGACTTTCCTGCTCTCGCTGCTTGTTCAACACATGGAAAAGAGGTTTGGCAAAAGTGATTCACGTTAAGGATTTACAAAAACAGTTCGGTGAAACCCACGTTTTGCGCGGCATCTCGTGTGATATCGCAGAGAAAGAAGTGGTGTGCATCATCGGCCCGTCCGGCTCGGGGAAAAGCACTTTCCTGCGCTGCCTGAACGCGCTGGAAAAGCCCAACGGCGGCGAAGTGGTGGTTAATGGTTATGCGGTTCACGATCCGAAAACCAACCTGAACACGCTGCGTTCCGGCGTCGGGATGGTGTTTCAGCGTTTCAATCTTTTCCCGCACATAACCGTGCTGGAAAACCTGATCATGGCACCCATGTCACTGAAAGGGTTGTCTAAAACACAAGCGATTTCGCGCGCCGAAATGCTGCTACAAAAAGTCGGGCTGATTGACAAAATCGACGCCTGGCCTTCCAGTCTTTCCGGCGGCCAGCAGCAGCGCGTGGCGATTGCCCGTGCACTGGCGATGGAACCGTCGATCATTTTATTCGATGAACCGACCTCAGCGCTCGATCCGGAACTGGTGGGCGAAGTACTGGCTGTGATGAAACAGCTGGCGCTCGAAGGTATGACCATGGTGATCGTCACCCACGAAATGGGTTTTGCCCGTGAAGTGGCAGACCGGGTGGTATTTATCGATCAGGGTGTGATTCAGGAGCAGGGGCCACCGGCACAATTGTTTACCGCGCCGACCAATCCGCGGACCAAAGAGTTCTTAAGCAAAGTGTTGTGATGTAAGAGCCGGAAGTTTCGTGGGGGAACTTCCGGCTTTTTTATCAACGAGGAATCGTTTTAAACAACGCCGGAGAGTTTACCAGCACACCATCCGCGCCCAGCGATTTCGCTTGTTTATAATCCGCCTCATTATTTATGCCGATCAAAATGATATGCGCCTCGCCTTGCGAACGGAAACAATCCATCGCCTCCTTATCCCACTCCAGCGTAGCTTTTGAGCGTGCTTCACCTAATGTGTATTTTTCGACAACTTCCACGTCCCTTTTCATTTCAAGCGCATACCAGCGCGGTGCTTTGTCGGCCTTGATTTGGCACTGATGCGCCATTGTGATATTCGCCAGCGCAGTGCGCGTCATATCGCGACTTTCAAACGCCGGTAATGTGGCGGGAAGCGCGCTGAGATAGCGAGCATCGGTGGAATAAATGCGTGTTCTTTGCAGGCTGTGAGTCTCCTGCAGCACCTTACCGAGCGCCGCGGCCATTCGCTGAGGGTCAGCATCCGGTGTTTTGATGTCGATATAAAATGTCGTCGTCGGGAAAGTCTTCAGAACGGTATCCAGTTGTGGAATGCCGATATTTTTGTCGCGGTAAGGATGACTGGTTTCGGATCCAAAAGCCCAGCCAGCATCCATCTGTGACAGCTCTTTGGCGGTATATTGAGAAACCGCGCCTTTCTGATTCGTTAAACTCTTCAGGTCTGAAGGCCTGTACAGTACCGGAATGCCGTCTTTGGAAAGCTGTACGGTGATCCACACAGCATCGGCTTTGTTCTCAAGCGCGAGTTTGATTGCCGGGACCGTATTTTCAGGGGCATCAGCGGTTCCCCCACGGTGAGCGATGATTTGCGGAGAGAGTGGGAGAGATGTTGCGAAGGTCATGGCAGACAGGGATGACAGCGTCAGAGCCAAAATTATTTTTTTATGAAGATACATTACATATTCCTTTAAAGTAACTTACCCATAACTATTTGTTATGTAGATAATATATTTCATCAGAGGAAATAAGTCCGTGAAATAAACCACGTTTGAAAGATGACATTGTTTGATGACAATTTATGGTAACAATTCATAATTTTGGCTCTGAAAGAGATAACTGCATACTGAGTCCGTGAGATTATGTGTCCACGCTCAACACGGAAGATGGCGGAGTTGATGTTTTACTCCTCCCCCAATCCTTTGTTTTCCCTTAACTTCCCATCCCATTCAGTTTTTCCATCACGTCATCTGACAGCGTCAGCTGACCGCTGGCCAGATTCTCTTGCAAATGCTGCGGGGATGACGTGCCGGGGATCAGCAGAATATTAGGTGAGCGTTTGAGTAGCCAGGCGAGCGCGACCTGCATAGGCGTCGCATTAAGTTCAGCGGCCACTTCATTGAGCTGAGTAGACTGCAACGGTGAGAAGCCTCCGAGCGGGAAGAAAGGCACGTAGGCGATGTCCTGTTCTGCCAGCTGATCGACCAGCGCATCATCGTGACGATTGGCGAGGTTGTACATGTTCTGCACGCAAGCAACCGGCGTCATTTTCCGGGCATCGGCCACCTGTTGGGGCGTCACGTTGCTCAGGCCGATATGGCGAATCAGGCCGCGCTCTTTCAGCTTAATCAACGTTTCCAGCTGCGGTTCCAATGAACCTTCTTTTGGTTTATGGATATCGAGCATACTGCGCAGGTTCACCACTTCCATGCTGTCCAGCCCAAGATTGCGCAGGTTATCTTCCACCGCGCTGGTCAGCTCTTGCGGGCTGAACGCCGGGATCCAACCGCCTTTTTCATCGCGCCGGGCGCTGACTTTGGTGACGATGCACAGATCGTCCGGGTAGGGATGCAACGCCTTTTTGATCAGCTGGTTAGTGTAGTGCGGGCCGTAAAAGTCGCTGGTATCGATGTGATTAATACCGGAGGCGATGGCGTCACGCAGTACCTGAATCGCCCGCGCTTCATCTTTCACTGGACCGAACACGCCGGGGCCAGCGAGCTGCATCGCGCCGTAGCCTAAGCGTCCAACTTCACGATCGCCGAGGCGGTAAGTCATTGTAGGTTTTGACATGGGATTCTCCTGTGAGTGTGCATTGATTGTATCGGGGAACTGGCTGTGCAACTATCCGGTGAAATCAGGACAAACTGTACGGAGTGACGCACAATGTCGATGGATATCGCACTGTTGCACGCGGTGGTGGAAGTGGCGAAAGCCGGTGGTTTTCGGGAGGCGGCGCGGGTGACCGGCAGCAATGCGTCGCGGTTAAGTGACGCGGTGCGCCGCGCGGAACAGCAACTTGGCATCCGGCTGTTTCACCGTACGACGCGCACCGTGGTGTTGACCGAAGCGGGCAGGACGTTAATCGATCGTCTGTTACCGGCGATGAACGAGGTGGATGCGGCGCTGGACGCCCTTAATCGTTATCGCAACACTCCCGGCGGCACGCTGCGGCTCAATGTGCCGGTCAGCGCTGCGCGGCTGGTCTTACCCGCGCTGGTGCCTGAGTTTTTGCGGCGTTATCCCGATATTCAGCTGGAAATCGTCGCCGAAAGTAACGTGCAGGATGTGTTTCGAGACGGCTGTGATGCCGGGATCCGTTATGACGAACGGCTGGAGCAGGATGTGGTCGCCATTCCCATCGGGCCGCGTATTCAGCGTTTTGCTGCTGCCGCGTCCCCGGTGTATCTCGATGTGCATGGGCGACCGGCGCATCCGCGCGAGCTGATGGAACACCGGTGTTTACGCGGTCGCTATGCCAGCGGCGTAATGCCCCCGTGGGAGTTTGAGCGCGAAGGCGAGAGCCTCTGCGTCGAGGTTAAGGGGCCGCTGGTGGTCAGCGTCGGTAGCGCGGTGGATCTGGCGGTCAGCTCGGCGATTGCCGGTGTCGGTATCATCTATCTCTTTGAAGAGTGGTTACAGCCCTTTATCGCCAGCGGCCAGCTCGAGGCGATATTGCAGCCGTGGTGGCTGTCTTTTTCCGGGCCGTACCTTTATTACAATGATCGCCGCCTGATCCCCGCGCCCTTACAGGCGTTTATTGATTTTGTGCGCGAGGCTAACCAGAAGCCATCGCCTTATCAGGGCACATAATCTGGAGGAACGCCGTTGCCACCCGTCTGTGGATAATAATCCGGTGGTACGTCGGGCTGTGGTGCATAGTCCTGATTATTGCCGTAGCTTGCATCCACCGGTACTTTGTTGCCTCTGGCATACATGCACTGGGTATACACGGTATCGTACTGATCCTGCAAATCACCGCTGCTTGCTCCGG
This sequence comes from Enterobacteriaceae bacterium Kacie_13, assembly GCA_013457415.1. Lineage (NCBI taxonomy): Bacteria > Pseudomonadati > Pseudomonadota > Gammaproteobacteria > Enterobacterales > Enterobacteriaceae > Enterobacteriaceae bacterium Kacie_13. The sequence goes on along the minus strand of CP045666.1, from coordinate 454,083 downwards.
CATTATTACTGCCCATCGCGCTGCCAACCAGCAATCCGCTGCCTGCCCCGATCAGGGCTCCCGGCCCTGCCTGATGAGAGGCCGCGCCAATGAGCGCACCTGCCGCGGCACCGATCATCGTCCCGGCTGCGGCGGTACCCGCTGCATTATTGCTGGCCACCTGAGCGCCTCCATTCACATTGCCATAAGCCGCGTTGCGACAGGCCATTTCATCCATCTGAAACGACTGATAACTTTTACCGGTGCCCGGCAGCACCATCACATCTGGCCGGGTAGGAGGTGAAACGCAGCCAGAAAGGGCCGCGGCCACGATAAGTACTGCCACCGGAGTCAATCTCTTCATGACTTTCATCACCTGTTAACGGGGAGCCGAATCGCCAACTACGACCTTCATCCAGCCGCGCGGGCAGGCGGGCACGCGCGGGTAATAGCCCGCCGGATTCTGACAGTAATACGCATAATTAGGGGTTTTCTCGACGTAGGTCTGCGGTTGCGCAGGCGCAACGTAGACCACAGGTGGCGGCCCGTAATACACAGGCGGCGGTACACCAATGACGACGTTTGGACCATACCACCCGCGACCGTAATAGCCGTGGCCGTAATATCCATGGCCGTAATAGCCATGACCATAATAACCATAGGCAAAGGACGCTGAACTGGCGGACATCAGTGCACCCGCCGTCAGTATCAACAACAGCAGCCTTTTCATAACCACCTCTAAGAAAAATGACCGGATAAGTGGAGTACGAAAACCAGCACTCCTGAGAGTAAAGATACGCCGGTGCCACATAAAAGGTTGGCGGGGGATTAGGGTGAATATGACAAGGGAGTGGCAGCAAATGTGTGCAAAGAATTCAGGGGTATAGGTTTGCTGACGTTCGTAAGGAAACAGGGGATTGCAGGGTGTCGAACTGCTGCATGCCTAAGGCTGGTCACGCCAGCTTCAGCGCCTCCATCACCAGTGAAAATGCCGGAGAGTGTTGTTTTCTGCTGGGGTAATACAGGTAATAGCCAGGGAAGGGAATGCACCACGCATCGAGAACCCGGATCAGGTGTCTTTCCTGACTTTTATTACTTCGCGCCGGGCACACTGACGGCGCACGTATTTTTACACGGGCGAACCGTTACGCGCTTAATAATTCATTAACGCTGGAACAGCGCAAGCGAATTATTGCCGAAGCTGCTGAACAACGTTACGCAGAATTCCCTGGTGAGGAAATCAAATTGAGGTAATCCGTTCATCAATGCCGACTGAAAAGATTCGGGGCAACGTCGTCTGATACATTCCGATACGTTGCCCGTTTAAAGAATGCTTCAAAGAGTCCGATAAAAATATTCTCTCTACTGCCCGTTCGTCAGCTGAGTCAGCCTGCTGTTTAACGCTTCCAGACGCAGAGAGATCGCATTGATTTCTGCGTCGCTCACCGGCTGTTTGTTATCAAGTTTTCTTTGCAGGTCATCAAGCTGCGCCAGAACAGGTTGACCGCCTTGCTGGAGGGTCTGCCGCATCCGATAGATGGCCGTTTTCAGCTCCGAAATCGTCATATAGGATTTGCGCTTTTGCTCGGCATCCAGCAGGCGCTCTTCGAGGTCGTTTAGCTGTTTGTTCACCAACGCCCAACTGTTGATCTTCGGCAGGCTGGCGTTTTGTTCGGCGAAGCGGCTTTGCCAGCGTACAGATATCGGATTGCCCGGCCACAGCGCGTTTAAGCGGACAGCCGTCGAAGGTTGTTCCAGCCAGTGAGTCACGCTTACCCCACACAGCGTCAGGGCAATACCGGCCATGCTGCCGGTTATCCAGGCTCTCCACGGACGCGGTGGGGGCAGCAGCGTCAGCGCGGGAAGAGGTTGTGGAGCGGACACGAAAGGTAACGGCGCAGGGACGGGAACTGAGGGTTTTACCGTCAGCGCCCGTTTTTGCAGCGATTGCCGGCTCGACTGAAGGTAATCGAGCAGGTTGCGCAGAGCGGCCTGACTGCGCGATTGCAGGCTCAGTGCATGTTCGAGCATCATCGACACGGCGCCTTCAAGCTGCGTCAGAGTATCGATTTCTGCGCTGTTCAACGGCAATCCATACACACTGGTTGCAGCGTGGGTGGAATACCACTCGATAATCTGTTGGCGCAGATCGGTGGCCGCTAAAGGTGGCCAGCACTGACGCTGTTTTCTGCCAAAGGCTTCGGCCAGCAACAACGTAGCGTTGGCCATACCGGCCCAGCCGTGGCGCTGGCAGCTGATCAGGCAAAACCAGACACCGCTTTGCAGGTCATAGCCGTGGCGCTGAAAGATTTCCAGACACTGGTTTTCCTGCGTCAGCCACCATGAACGGTCGTGAAGGTGACCTTTCCAGCCGTTAACGTTGTTGCTGAGCAGCAAAAATTCCTGATGATGGCGGGGATCGTGGCAGCTGATTTTTACATCGGCCGGTGTCACGGAAGGATTACTCTTTTTCATGGTTTTTCCAGGTCACAAGCTTGTTTTTACAGATGCCAAGTTTCAGGCCGCCTTTGATGGCCTTTTCTTCCTGCAAAAGCTGGTCGGCCAGCAGCGGCAACGTATGCTGGTTGAGAACCTGATCAATATCGCGGGCACCGCTTTGGTTCACCTGACACAGTCCGGCGACCCAGGTCACCACGCTCTCGCTGTAACTCAGTTGGACTTCGCCGTTGCTGGCGGCGTGGTAACGCTGGCAGATTTTGTTCAGCTTAAGTCTGATGATTTGCGCCAGCGTTTTTGGCTCCAGCGGCAGATAAGGGATCAGCGTGACGCGACCCATTAGCGCCGGGCGGAAGACGTGTTCGAACTCGGGGCGTATTAGCTCGCAAAGTGCTTCTGGCGAGACATCGCCTGCGGCGCAGGCCGTGGTTATCTTCGCGCTAGCCAGATTGGAGGTCATGATAATCAGCGTGTTACGGAAGTTAATCAGCTGACCTTCGGCATCTTCGAGTACGCCTTTATCGAACACCTGATAAAACAGTTCCATTACATCCGGATGGGCTTTTTCTACTTCGTCGAGCAGGACAACGCTGTACGGATTGCGTTTCACCGCCTCGGTCAGCACCCCGCCCTGACCGTAACCGACATAGCCCGGCGGGGAGCCTTTCAGGCCGGAGACGCTGTGCGCTTCCTGATATTCCGACATATTGATGGTCACCAGACTTTGCTCGCCGCCATACAGCAACTCCGCCAGCACCAGCGCCGTTTCAGTTTTGCCGATGCCGGAGGAGCCCGCCAGCATGTAAACGCCGGTCGGTTTCAGCGGATCGTTGAGGTTGGCGCGGCTGATGCGTATTTGCGTGGCGATGGTCGACAGGGCGTGACGCTGGCCGATGACGCGCTGTTCCAGCCGGTGAAGCAATTCGCTCAGCTGCTGATGCTCTTTTTCCACCATGCGTCCGAGCGGAACGCCCGTCCAGCCGGAGACAACGTCAGCGATACAGGCTGCGTCAACGCACTCAAACACCAGCGCGTGGGTTTCGTGCAACAACGCCAGCTCACTGCGCCACTGCGCAATCGCACTTTCATCACGGCTTTCTTGCAATTGTTGCACCAGCGTTTTTTGTTGCTGCCACAGCGGCTGGATAAAGGCCAGATCGGCCAGCAGTTCACCTTCCCGCAGCGCCAGTGCAGCCAGCCGTTTGTCGTGCTGACCTTCTTTTTGCAGCGCGTCACGTTCGGTACGCAGATTGCCAAGCAGCGCGTTGATATCCTCAATTTCTTTCGGATGATGTGATCGGGAAACCGCCACGCGGGCGCAGGCGGTATCGAGCAGACTGACGGATTTATCCGGCAGTTGCCTTCCTGCGATGTAGCGGCTGGAAAGCGAGACCGCAGCATGGATCGCGCTTTCGAGGATCAGCACGCCGTGGTGGCGGGACATCGCCGGGGCAATGGCACGCAACATAGCGGTGGCGGTGTCGATACCGGGTTCCGTGACCTGCACCAGCTGGAAGCGGCGGGTGAGCGCGGCATCTTTCTCAAAATATTTCTTGTATTCCGCCCAGGTGGTGGCCGCGACGACGCGCAGCTCACCGCGCGCCAGCGCCGGTTTCAGCAGGTTGGCCGCATCGTTTTGTCCGGCCTGACCGCCTGCCCCAATCAGAGTATGGGCTTCATCGATAAACAGAATGACAGGCGTCGGGGCGCTGGCGATTTCTTTCATCAGCGCCTGCAGGCGGTTCTCAAACTCTCCTTTTACACTGGCGCCTGCTTGTAACAGGCCGAGATCCAGTGTCAGAACTTCCATCGATTTCAGCACGTCCGGCACATTTCCGGCGGCGATGCGTAGCGCCAGACCTTCCACCAGTGCGGTTTTACCGACGCCCGGTTCACCTGTCAGGATCGGGTTGTTCTGACGACGACGCAGAAGAATGTCGATCATCTGACGAATTTCCGCTTCGCGCCCGAGAACCGGATCCAACTGGCCGTTGCGCGCCTGTGCACTCAAGTTGCGGGTAAATTTGCCGAGCGCGGTGTGGGGATTGTGTTCGGAAGACTGCGCGCTGCCCTCTGCGGGCTGGCAGTCCTTAAGCAGCAGTTCTTCTGCCGCATCCCGCTTGCAGTTCAGTGCTTTACGTACACTGTCCGCCAGTTCCGGCGCGGCGTTTTCATCCAGCAGGCACGCCAGCAGCGCCGCCGGTGCCAGCTGCGTGTGATCCCATCCGGCACTGGCGTGGAGCCAGGCTTTTTCCAGCCACTGAACCAGCCCGGAGGAGAAAACCGGTGCGCGGCTGTTGCCACTGCGTAAAGTGCTCAGCGTTTGCTGCGTGGCGCTGAGCAGGACGTCGGAGGGCAATCCCGCGCCCAGACTGAGGGTTTCCATCAGGGTGCTGTGGCGAATAATGATGGCCAGTAAGAGATGCTCAACGTCCACCTCGTGATGGGTGCGCGAAATGGCCTGACTGACGGCAGCATCCAGACAGTTCCGGCTTTCCGGAGTCAGTTTGTCTACGATGCGTTTTAAATAGCTGCTCATAAAAATCCTTTACGTAAATTACCGGCAGTCCGCCGCATTTTCCGGCAAGCCGGAGAGTTGTCCGCGCAGCGCGGCAGAGGGTTCCTGGCTTTGCTGTTTTCCTTCCAGCACCTGTTTTTGTTCTTTGAGATCTGCTAGCTGGTCGTCCAGCTTTGACCAGTTCATCCACGCTGTTTGCAGCGTCTTCTGGTCGGAAATCTTAAAGCGCAGCAACACATGTTGGATGTTCAACGCTGTCATGGCCTCCGCGTTATCATCAAAATCATGGGCGTCGATCAGCGCTTCGCCATGGGCAAATACGTCAAGGAAATCAGGCCATGCGCCGCTACCGGCATAGCGGTAGGTGGCGGTGAAACTGGGGAATTTGACGTCAAGTTTCACGCTCTGGCATTGTCCCGGCATCCAGGTGAACTGTGCTTCTTCGGCAAAATTCATGCTGTCGAGCACTTTGACGCCGCTTTGGCATTCCAACGTAAGGCGGGAACCAATGGGGATCAGGCGTGCGCCTTCCGGCACAGTCGCCGGCTGGCTGACGATACTGATGCTGTAGGGCTTGGTTTCCAGCGCTTTTTGCTGCTGGGTCAGTTGCACAATCTGATCGTTAAGGACCGAAATCCGGTCGGCATTCTGTGTGTTCTGGCGCTGCGGGACATCAAGTACGTCTTCCGGGTTCAGCAGATGACGGGCAATGCTCACAAACTCGTCGGTCAGTGGGAGTATCTGGCCCTGGAATTCACCGGCGTGTGGCCCCTGATCGCTGACCACCAGCAAACCTTTGGCCGGACCACGGACGAAGTCAGCCAGATACTGCCATGTCAGCGCCTGCTGGGCGTCGTAATCCTGCCCCTGGGCATTTTTACGCATCGGCCACAGCACCTTGCTTTGCCACTGCTCATTGAGCCAGCAGCCGGAGCGGGACAGCGCATGGCCAAGCAGCGCGCTGGCGTCGCTTTGGTACAGTGACCAGACTGCCTCCACGCCAATCTCCTGACTGCGCGGTTCAGGCATTTTGCGTAACTGTTCAAAACTGGCGAACAGGGTGACCAGCGGATTAATATTTTTAGCATCCGCCTGCGGTGAGAAAAGCCCGTTGGTGAGTGCCGGGCTAAGGGCAGCCTGATTCAGCGCCTCACCCGTTGCCGCATTCAGCGACGCCTGCCACTTCTTCCATGCACTGGTTTGTGGCGTGGCGGAAGGGGCGGTCGCCGGTAATTTTCCGCCGCGTAACCATTTGGTCAGCCCGCCACGCAATGTGGCGTCAATCCGCTGCACTTTCTTCAGGGTTGGATTTTCTGCCGCCTGCAACGGAAGGTTCTGTAAATTTTGCAGCTCTGACAGCCAGGTCTGGGCACTTTGCGCCGAAATATCGTCGAGTTCGAGAGCGATTCGCCGGGCAAACAGCATCGCGGGACTTTGCCCCTGGCCGATGGCAATCAGTTGGTTTTGCGACAGGGAGTGAGCTGTCTGATTTTGAACCAACGGGGCCACGGTAAGCAGCAAATTACGCCAGGCGTTCTGGCGCAGAGCGGGCAACGACTGCTTAAACTGTTGCAGCGCCACCTCCGGCTGTGTTTCGCTCCCTGCCTGCGTAATCAGATCCACCCATTCGTTGAGCTGCGCTTCGCCCTGACGTGTCCAGATACCGGAAAGCGTTGCTGGCACCTGCGGCCAGAAATCGCTGACCTGAACGGCAGGCAGGCTGTCATCCGGCGCGGTCAGCCACGCCAGCGTACGGTCATCATTGATGAGCACTGACAGCAGGCGATGCAGAGCTGCCAGATGGTTTTCGCCAGCGGGTTGTTGCATTTCCCAGCGTTCCATTGCCAACCGCGCGAACGGCGATGCGGAAGGATCGAGGGCGTCAAGGCGCAGGGTATCGGGGATAACTGGTCGCAGGCTGAGCGCCGTCAGCGAGGCACCGTCACGCATCGCCTGACGGGTAAGCAGGGTTTGAGCCAGACGGATCACCATCTGGCGCCGGGTTTGCAACGGCGCAGTCAAAAATTGCTGTTCATACGCGGCGAGCTGCTGGCCAGTGTTCATCGGTTGAGACGGAAGTCTGGTGCGTAAACGCTGTTCAATCCACTGATGTTGATGGTTAAGTACGTGCGCAAAAGGCAGATACACCAGCGGTGTATCGCGATGCGTTTCGTTTTTCATTAGCAATTCTGCCAGCTCCGTCGGGGACAGCGAAGCCGTGTCGTGCTGCATCAACTCCGTGCTTTTCAGTGCGCTGTAACCCAGCGCAACGACGCAACCGAGCAGCAATAAACGCCCCAGAACCACGCGCAGTCTTTTATTGTGATTCCACTGCACGTCGCGGGTGGCGCTGAACGCCGGAAGATGGTGCGTCAGTAAATCGTGAACAAAGGATGTGGTGCGGCGACTTTTGTTCATATCCTGTTGCTCACTGGCCGTAAACCACACGCCACCGAGCGTAGCCGGAGTGAAGTACGCGTTGGGTTCGCATAACGATGCGAGGAAAACCCGCAGCGGCTCTTCCTGTTGGGCGAAAGATTCCGGGAATGCGAGCAGCGCGGCGTGTACCTCTGCCGAGACGGGCGCGCCAGCCATGCTAATGCGGGCAAGATCGAACCCATTTTTCAGTGCAGTAAAAAGCGGAAGCAGCGTTGAGATGTCTTTGCCGTCGATTTCCGGCGGCGTCGGCCAGTAATATCCCAGCGCCTGCTGTTGCTGAGCCGGGGAAAGCTGCTTCGTCCAGAGGCTGAAAGCAGGGAATTTATCGCACTGTGTCACCATTATGTAGAGTGGCAGCTGGCGCATAAGCTTACGCGTCAGGGGTTCTATTTGGGCGCGGATTTTTCGCGCCTTCTCATGCAGCACGCTGACGTCTTCATTGATGAGATCAGTGACCGACAGGCCAATCAGAATGCCAGCTGGCGCGGGCGCACGGGCTATCCAACCGACCATTTTCCCCCAGGCCCGGTGGAAAGTGGGTGTCCCGTTGAGGAAGTTACCGGAAAGGTCGAGGAAGCAGACGTTGCGGAAGAACCACCATCGCAGAGTGTGCGTCGGCACCACGGTATTGTCATGTGCATCGCTTGAGAACATCGGCAGGCCCGATCCGGCGAGTAATGATGTTTTGCCGCAGCGGTCGCCGAGCAGCAAATACCAGGGGATCGGTGGACGTTTACGCTGAATACGTTTCACTACCGCTGCGCCAGATTTCCAAAGCTCAAACAGTACGTATTCCCGGCGTGAAAGGCGGAATTTCTGGAAAAAACGGTGCGCTTTCTTCTCTTTAACCAACTGTGTCAGCCAGAGCAGGGCGCTCCACAGCAGCATGGCCGCGATCAGCACACTTATCCAGACAGCAAAAATCGTGACCGTACTCCACTCGCGCCAAAGCCCGAGGGTGCAGCAGAAGAGAAATACCAGACACAACAACAGCAGCCATCCGGCAAAAATGAATAATTTTTTCAGCATACGTTCTTATGAAAAATAAAGGGTCTGAAGAAGCACCAGGGTAGCGTAAAGCACCGCCAGCCCCAGAACGGCAAGCACAACGTTGCACTTTGAGGACGCGAGCGATCGTTTTCTGACACTGACCGGCGTGAGCTGCGCGTCGTTTGGCCACTGTTGCCAGGCCTGCGGCAGGCAGTGCTGGCGCTGTTGTCCGATGAGAACGGCCAGAGCATGAGTGTCCTGCGCAGCGCTATATTTCCCGTGGAATCCATTTTGCAGACAAAACAGGAACACACGCCGCGCCTGTAGATGCTCTTCTTTCAGGTCATTCAGCCGGACAAAGAACATCTCACCGCCGATGGAGGTCTGGAAGTATTTGCGTTGCAGTAAATCGTAGCGCCAGCTTTGTGCAAAGGGCTGTGCCGAACACAGAACGGTTTCATCGAGCCAGACCACCACGGCGAAGAACGCCTGATCCCGCTCGAAATCGGTAACGTCCTGATACTCGGCCTCCTGCACTGCAGCTTCGAGCCGGGTGAGGCAGAGCGCGCGAAAGGTGTCGTAATCGGCAAAAAGTGCAGGCTGATGCGCGAATTCGGCGGCCAGTTTGAATACGGGCAGATAGCAATCGAGGAGTTTCATTGTGAGGGCACCATAAAGACCAGTTGCACCTGCAGGTCGTCAGGTGCATCGGCCCAGTAAAAAGCGATGTTTTTATATTGTTCGACGCTTTTCCATGCATCTTCATGCCGGTTAAGCACAAAATAGCAGGAGTCTTTGCGGTCAGGCACACCTCGCGGTGAAGGGGTCGCCCACGCAGAGGAGATACCCGGCAGGGCGTGCTGGATAAGCGCGCTAATGGCGTTCTGCGGTGCGATTTTAAATTCCCCACCCGCCGCAAAGCTTGAATGCCACGACGCCAGTTTTTCCGACCGCAGCAACAACAGCACCTGACTGGCCGGTGGTATTTTTCCGGGCATCAGTTCGCCGCGATAAATCCTTTGTTCGTCGGATTTCAGAGTGATGTAGGTGTTGTCTTCCAGCGCCAGCCCATTGAGAAGGGTGATCAGCGTTTTCCTGACACTACTAAAACAGTCAATCAGGTTGAAGTGATCGTAAGGCAGCAGTGACGGGCCTCCGTCGAGCCATTCGCCTGTGAATGAGCACATGTCATTAAAGGACGATATTTCCCCCACCAGCTGCACTAGCAGGCCATAGATTTGCCACGGATGAATGGTCGGCGCACGACAGTAATGTTCAAGCAGCGGCAACGTGCGGTTGAGGGAACGCATCGCCAGCAACTGCGTGATGTCACCGGCGCTTTTACTGCCGTTGCTCAGTTGATCGGGGCGTTTATATTCTTCGAGTTTGTGGGCGCGGCTGTTGAGTTCAGCGCGCAGTCCTTCTAACAGCGTTTTCAGCGCTGGCGATCCGGTAAGTGTCACCGCTGGCGGGCTGAAACGCGGATCGAAAATCACGCGATCGTTGTCATAACGTAGTTGCAGCAGCGGCAGGCATTCGCAATCGACGGCAGTTTCTTTCTCTGCCTCGCTCAGGATGCGGATGTTGTAGGCAATCCGCGGCACCTCACTTTCCGGACCGTTGTGATAAACGTCTTTCATCACCCCGTCGTCGGCGTGGTTGATCCAGCGACTGCTGGTGCCAGTACCAACGTTCGGATGGTCGGGGTCGAAACGGCGCAGCGCCAGCCACAATGTGAAAGGCTTCTCACGCTGTTTCCAGGCGTCACGAAATTGGCGTGGCTCAATCAGGCAGTTGCCCGGATATTCGAGATAATAGCCTGAGGGCAGGATCAGGCGCAGATGGTCAATTTTGAGCGAAAAATCCACCAGCGTTTCGTGATGGATATCGCACTGGATCACGCCCACATTCCACGGCTGTGCCAGCTGACGCTGTTGCGCCAGCATATAGCTATGGTGGAGATCAACTGACTGAAAATGTTGAGGTTGCAAATATAAACCGGAGTACCAGTAAATCTGCTGTTGTTCTGTGTACATGCTACTTCTCTCCCTGCGTCAGGGCGTCTACAAGCGATTTCTGCACTGCCTGAAAGTCTGCTGGCGACTGAGTTTTCTGCGGCGATGACGGAGCGACCGCTGATGGCGGAACGTCTTGCGACGATGCATTTTTCGTCAGCTCTGTAATGCTCTGGCTGCCGAGCCTGACGTTGAGGATCAGTGGAGAGAGTTGTGCGGACCATTTTGGGGTCCACCAGCCGGTACTGGTGAGGGTGACCGGGATGCTGACCATGGCCATATGCTGCTTTTTCGGGAACGGGTAATACCCGGCGACGATTGCGACCACGCGGGTATTCTCGCTGCGATCAATGTGCAGCGTGGTTTGCTGACCGGGCATCGCGGCGTAACGATCCACTTTAAGAATGTCGTCCTCGGCACCTGCGCCGTTAAACAGGTTTTTCAGCTGCGCAGGATTTGACATGATCTTATTCAACGAACTGGCTTTTTGCGCCTGAATGACCAGCAATGTGCAGCTGTTAGCGATCTCATTCCAGCTGTTCAGGCCTGGCTCTGCCGTGATGGTGAGGGCGATCGCGCCCTGAGCAAAGGGTGCGGCCACCTGTTCAACGGCTTGCTGTTCGGCAGTGACTTTATTATCGGCCTGTTCGCCCGCACAACCGCTAAGAAGAGTGCTGATGATGAACATTAATAATGTTGTGCTCAGGACTTTCACTCTTTCTGTCCTTTTAGTACGTTGTTGATTTCACGCATGCTTCCGCTGTCAGTCAGCATTTCTTCCAGCCATTCGGTGAGAGTCATGTTCGCCCAGCGCGCCGCGCGCTCCATCAGGAATGGCACCGGACTGGAGGGTTCGGTCTGGCGGAAAAAGTGGGCGATAGTCAGCATCTGGCTGATGGCCAGATCACGTGAAAGCGGCTGATTGCGAGCCGGCGCCTGATAAGCATCCCCCGTCTCAAAGGCGATGGATTGGTCGGTGAGATCGGTGAAATTCAGGTTCAGCGTTTCACAGCCTACTGGAATCGCCCGCTGTGCCAGACGTTGCAGAAAATCCGTACTGTCTGACAGGCTTTGGCGGGTTTGAGCAAACAAGACGTGAGGCTCTTCCTGACTCAGCGAGAAATAACAGGCTTCCAGCCGGTCGAGCTGAATTTTCAGGCGCTCAAGGTTACCGGCCTGCTGGCTGATTTCGATGGAGGAAAACGCCGCAGCGAGCACATCGAACGTCTCCATGCTCAGATCGCCCTCTTTGGCTATCATGTCGTCGCGTGAATCCGGCCACGTACAAATTTTATGTTCGAAGGCGAGCACCCTGTGCCAGTGCGCCAAAGAGGATTCCGGCTGGCGGATCAGCGGCCGGGTGTACAGCACCTGACTGATATCGCGATCGAGGCGGCTGAGTTTGCTGTACCGGAACGTCGTGCCGTCGTCATCCAGTGTGGGCCAGCACTGAAACCAGAAGTGCGTGATGAATTCGCTCAGAAATTGAAAGCCGGTTTCCGCACCCTCAATGCCCTGTAAATGAGTCAGGGCTTCAACCAGCCAGCAGCCGATCTGCAAATCTTTGCTTTGCTGCGAGAGCACGGCAGTGCAGAGCGTGCGCACTTTATGCCAGTCAGCGCTGCGGGGCTCAGCGATTATCCATTCATCCTGCGGAAGATAGTCCGGATCGCTCTCGCGAGACTGACGGATATCATCATAAATTTGCTCGTATTCCAGATTGAGCCCTGCCGGATTTTCCGGACTGATGGGCATCAACAGAGCGGCTATTTCTGGTTGCGTTGCTGACATATCTTTTTCCAATTAAAACAGAACTATCCAATAAGAACTTTCGGACAGCCCATGACGATAGTGCCGCCGTGGGCACAGTTGTCGCCCATGCGGGCGGCAGGTTTTTTGCCGATCAATACTTTGACGCTGCCCATGACAATACTGTCCGGAGGGCCCACGCAGACAGCCATCGAGCCGACGGTGGCGGCGGGCATACCCCCAATCAGCACCGTAGGCACGCCGGGCGGCAGGATCGGGCCACCCACGTGAGGGATCGGCGGCAGGCCAGGCGTGACCATCGGGCAAACGTGCATATCTGAAACGCGAGCTGCGGGTTGTCCCATCAGGTTTTCTCCTGAGTCCATTGCGCCAGCAGGCGGCGGGTGCCGTCAGCCGGATTGTCGGTGTTGCGCGTCGCCAGCATCAGCAATACGCAGCGGCGCATCTCGGCGCTGAGGTGCGGTTCGGGATACACAGGTTCCAGCCCTTCCGGGCTCATGCTGCCCTGTGACCAGAACAGCGACAGCGCAAGCGCACCTGCCGGGGTGTCGAAACCCAGGATTTCGGCGTGGTGGAAAATCTGCCAGCGTAATTTTTCATCTGGTTCTGCATACCAACGCTGCATTTCGTCCAGCACCTGTGCGCTGGCCGGGTGTGCGATGTGGCGCAGGCAGCCGAGCAACCAGAGGCTAAGCGCGCGCGGGTCGGCCTGCTTCACCCACAGGGTTAGCGCCTCTTCCCACTGACCGTCGGCACTTTGCTGCGTACTGCTGTGCTCGTTCGTCGCGGGGGGAAAACCGTAATCAGACATGCTGTCTCCTTAAACCGCATTCCTTAGCCAATATTGATGATGCCGCCTTTAATCTGCGTCATCCCGCTACCCTGGACCGTAGTCATCGCACCTTTCAGTTCGGCGGTGCCTGAGCCTTCTATTTTGATCATCGTGCCGCTGATGGTGATGCCGCTGGGCGAAATCGCGATTTTGTTGGAGCCGACCTTCAACTCGATGGACTGCGTGGATTCGATCACACAGGTTTTGTCGGTTTTAATCTTGCCGCTGCCACCGGTCGCCGTGAGGGAGTAATTGCCGTTGTTCAGGCTGGTAGTGACGTTTCCGGTGACTTTCTGCTCTATATCGCCTTTATCGAGGGTGATGTGCAGGGAGCCTTGTTTGAGCACCAGCGTGTCGTTACCTTTGGTGATTTCCGTCTCGCGGTTAGCCCCTATTTTGCTTTTTACTTCGTGTGTGACCTCGCTGGTGACGTCGTTTTTTACGGTCAGCAACAGGTCTTTTTGTGCGATGATCGTCAGCTTCTCTTCGCCTTTTTTATCGTTAAAACTCAGCCGGTGGCCCTCTTCCATCCCGCCTTTGCTGGTGCTGCGCGTGGCGAAGCCGGATTCGGTTTTCTCGTCGGGCAAAGTGAAGGGCAGTTTGTTTTGGCCGTTGTAGACCGAGCCGGTGACCAGCGGAAAGTCTGGGTTTCCCTGAATAAAGCTGACCAGCACTTCACTGCCGACGCGGGGGATAAACTGGAAACCGAATTTGCTGCCGGTCCAGGGTTGTGAGACGCGCACCCAGCAGGAGCTGTTGTCGTCATTTTTGTTTTCGGTGTCCCAGGGAAACTGGATTTTGATTCGGCCATATTCGTCGGTATGAATTTCTTCCGAAGATGGGCCGACCACTTTGGCGATCAGTACGCCCGCAATGTCCGGCGGGGTCCGGGTACAAACCGGACGCCATTTCACACTGTTACGCAGTGACTGAATCTCACAGTGATAGCCGCCGGTGCTATTTTCGACATTGTTGGTGGCCTCAAGGCTGAGCGCCTGAATACGGTAACTGTCGTTGTCAGTCGGGTGGTCAGTCAGGCTGAACACCTCGCCACAGCTGAGCCAGTGGGCGTTAACGGTGGCGTCGTACATCTGAGTGTTGGTTTCGAACGCCTCCATGGAATTTTTAGCTTTGCTGGTGATCTGTGCACGTTCGGCGAGCGGTGTGATGTCAGTAAACGTCAGATGATCGACGCTTTGCGTTTTCGACGTTGAATTATGGCTGTCGGCCACCGCCGCCGCTTTCTGCATGTTGTAGCCAGACAGCGCGACTTCACCGGGAATAAGTGACGAACTGATCGACCAGATTTCGATGTTGCCGGGGGTGAGAATTTGCCCCTGATGGTGCCATGGCAATGTGCCCGCTTTGGCCGTCGGGTGCCCGCCGGGTTGATCCGCCAGTACCATTTGGTGCTGATTTTCCTGATGTTTAAAGAAGTAATAGATACCTTCTTCTTCCAGAAGGCGGCAGATGAAATCGAAATCGGATTCGCGATACTGAATACAATATTCCCGTTTCTGATAGGTATTTCTCAGCTGGAGATCCACCTGGCTGATGTTGTGCTCACTGAGCAGTTTGCTAACCAGGTCCGGCACGGTCATGTTTTGCCAGACACGCGTCGAGCGCCCTGACTGCAACAGTGCAAAGGCGGGCTCCAGCCTGAAAAGGCATACCGTCTGATTATTAGCCCCCCGTTTGCGCTGGATGCGGGTCACAATTCCGTGCAGATAGCGTTGTGGCAAACTATGTAATCCGTCGCCAATCTGGCAGGACACCGCTTTACCATGTAAGGCCGCAATTCCTTTCTCATCAAGCGCCGTCTCCGAGCGCAGTTCATAGAAAAAAGGCGTGGAAACCGTCTCACGACCGCTAAGTGACAGCAGTAAGAAATCCGAAGCAACGGGGCCGTTCCAGTGCAGGAAGTGATTTTCCTGCATCTCTTTCAGTCCTGCGGTTAATAACATTCTCATCTTCCTTTTGAAGTGCTGCGTGATGGCGGAACAGTCGCGACATCGGGCAATATTGCTGGCTTAGGCAGGCAGCGGCAGACAAACGTGGCGCAGGGCGGCGGGGTCGCGCTGGCCGATACAAATATCCAGACCCAGCTGACCGCCACCCAGCGGTACGGGCGGGCTGTTGCCGCTGCTGATAGTGAGATGGACTGAGAAATCCAGCCCCGGTCCGACGTATTCGCCAATATGTCCCCAGATTTCCTGATAAAACCTGCCCTGCGGCGTGAAGTGTTGCGAACGCGTCTGATCCATCGGCCCAAAGGTGACATCAAAGTGCGACTGAACTTCCCAGCGCACACGACCAATCATTGGCGCGGTTTCCAGGGTTTGTGTCAGGTTTCCCAACTGGCAATATTCTGATTCTTCTACGGTTTTCCAGCCGCCGGTGAATGGCGTTATATGCACCGGCACGCCGTAGTAATGACTAAGCCACACTTCCAGATTGACCAGTGACCGGACCGGCGATGAGAACAAATGGGCGTAATTTTCGCCGCCCGAGACTGACTGTGATGTCAGTAAACCGGTCAGCGCCAGCGTTGCCTGGTGTAAAGGCAACTGAGTTTGGGATTCGGCCAGGGCATAAAGATGGGTTTTCTGCCATGCAAGATAATCCAGGCAGTAAAGTCGGTGGCCAAACATATCCAGAAAGGCTTTGGCGCTGCGGTCGCCATAACGATACTGGCGTCCGATCATCCATTCCGTGTAGGCAGTCGGTAATGCGCCCAGCGCACCGGTCAGCCCGTTCTGCCACACAGTGACACGCAGCGGATCGTCAGGATTTTCCTGCTCGATACCGGCAATCTGACCGGCGGGAGCTTCAAGAGAAAGGGGCGAGACCAGCCGCAGTTTTGCATCCAGCGTGTCTGCTGTGGCGGCGTTGTCGCCACGCAGCTTGTACAACAATGTGCGCACTTGTTGGAAGAAATTGAACCGGCTGGTGATGCGCGTTAAATCCATGACAGTTTCCCCGCCCGCACCGGCCAGATACGGCGTGTGTGTTCTTCATTTTCAATCAATGTCGTGACGCGGGTGAAGCTATTGACCGGCGCATACAGCCCGAGAAAGTGATCCAGAAAACAACACAGCAGAAAGTATTCGGGTTCGTTCAGTGCGTCATGGGTAAAGGTCAGCGTCAGCGCGATACCGCGTGCCAGCGTCTGCGGATCGCTGGCCACCAGACGGGTGGTGATCGGCTGCACATCAAGATGCAGGATCATGTTGATGATGCGTGTGATCGCCGGAAGATCGTGAAAGTTGTACAGCATCAGCGTTTCCCGCAATACCTGTACGCCCTGAGTGCCGCTGAGCAGCATGTGATTGAGGGAAAGCTGGGAAATCAGACGCCAACGGACAGCACTTTTATCGGGCGGCAGGACAGGCCGCGTAGGGCGGTTGAGCGCGCTGATTTTTAAGTCTGCCAGCGGCAAGTCTGAATCAAAATCACCGTCCGGATGACCGTTTTTCATTTCACACGGGATTGCCTGATTGGTACAGGTTAAGCTCAGAGTGACCATCTCGGCTGGCGGCGCAGCGGACTGGCTATTGCGATTGGCAAAAGCGATAAACACTTTACGTTCAGCCCCCGTAACGCTCAGGGTTTCGCGCTGAAAAGTCTGCCAGTAAATGCCAGTGTCACCCTCAATGCGCGAGTGGTCGATACCAAACAACGGCTGGACGGGTACCATCGTCCGTTCCTTATCTTCTCTGCCCTGAATAAAAACATGGTTAATTGCCCAGACGTCAATCTGCTGCTGGCGACGGATATCAGGAATGACCGGATATTCAGCGGTGTTTTCCGTCAGCGTGATCGGTTCTGCCCGCTGGGCGAACAGATTAATGGCAGGCGTGCAGTTAAGACGGAAAAAGGAAGTGTCGATAATCTTCGCCAGCTTTTCCAGATGATGATTCAGGTGGGTGTGGTTAAATATCACTTCAAAACTGAACACAGAATTGGCGGCAGCGTGAAAAGTCTCCGGCAGGCGGATATCGAGAAAATAGAATTTCTGCGGGAAGAAAAAATAATCTTGTAGCAGCGCATGAATCGGCGCCACGCGCGGATCCTGCGCCAGCAGGCCCTCTTCTTGACTAAACCCTGCCGGGCTTACTGCCGTGCTTTTCAACGGATAAAATGCGTCGCCCTGATGGACGCTCAGTTGGTTAATCTCGGAGCACAGCAGGGTGTAGAGAATGTTGACCGCGTTGCTTGGGCCGTGCAAAAACAGCCGCAGGGATTCGCCCGTCACCGCCGCACCGGACCAGACCTGAAAACTGAGGTGCAGATGCCAGTTAAGATCTTCCTCGTCAAAGCGCAAACGGGTCTGATCCACCGACAGTGGCAATAGAACCACGGGGTAGACGGTCTGAAACTGGCACACCGCATCTTTGATATGCCGGGTAAACAACGAGGCACCGGCGGCGATGGTGTTTTTATCGGTAATGCCGCTGGTCATCCGATGGGGTTCAATGGAGACGATGCACGTTGACGGCATCACCCGTAAAAATTGCGGGGCAATGGTGGTGAGCAGCGCTTCAGTGAGCTCCGGCATATCGTCATCCAGGCGCTGATGAATACGCGATGTTAATAGCGCAAAAGATTCAATGATGCGTTCAACGTGCGGGTCTTCGGATTCGCCCTCGATCATGCCCAGACGGCGGGCAATCTTAGGGAAACGGCTGGCAAAGGCTTTTCCATGCTGTTTTAAAAAGGCCAGCTCTTTCTGGTAATACGACAGCAGCCTATTCATCGAAATAAAACTTACCTGTACAGTCATCCCACACCAGTTCAAATTTCACCGGCAATGTGTTGTGCAAAGCATTTATTTCAAAAATAACATGAGCGGGATTATTTGTTTTGGTGATGATCGTCACGCCGGTTAAACGTGGCTCGAAGCGCTGAAATGTATTTTTAATACGTTCTTCGATGATTATTTTTCGTCTGTCTGTGTCATGAATTTGTGAAACCGATTCATTGATGCCGTAATTTAAAACCGACGCATTCACTAACGGCATAGTTTCAAGATAAGCAAAACTCGAACGTGAAGAAAAAAGCATCTTAAGTTCATCGAGCAACCAGGTGCTTTTTTCTTCATTCCGGTAATTATCCTCTTCAACGTAAGGCGTATTATCACTCAGGCGAAGTAATAAGGATGGCATGATGAAATCTCTTTTTAGTAAAGCAGTGCAAACGCACTGCTTTATTTTTTCTAAGGTTATACGAGCGCTTTTTTAGGAATGTCGTATTTGATGGGTCCGATTTTATCCAGAGCAGTTTCATCTGCATTTGGTGCTGTGAAGGTGACTTCAACCGCGCCTTCAAAATTAAAGGATATATTCAGGAAAAGCAGATCACGTTTTTCAAAGTTCATCGAGCTGATTTTGCAGTTATGGTAAACAGTGCGTTGAGCTTCATAATCTTGTTTGTAGTGGTCAGAACTACGATGAACGATTGTGATGGTGAGATCTTTATAGCCACGTTGTAAATATTTCTCGAACAGGTTGCTGGTTTCTTTCGTTACCTGAAGAGAGACATGACAGCTGTCAAACATCGCGCCGTCCTGACCTGAATAAGTCGATAAACCAGAAGGAGCAAAACCTTCCATCCATTCTTTATACGTTGCCTCTTCAGATGACCCTTTGACAGGTTTACCGTCGATACTGATTTGTATGAACTGACACTCTTGAAGCTTTGCCATTATTTATTTCCTTATTTTTTTGCTGATAACAGTTAAGCACTAGCCGCGCCTGGTAAATCCGCGACTAGCCGTAACGACATGCTCAATCCTTCCAATTGGAAGTGAGGCTTTAAATAGGCAATCGCACGATACATACCAGGGCGACCAGGTACTTCGACGACTTCAACACTTGCTTCCCGCAGTGGGTAACGGGCTTTGGTTTCAGGGCCTGCGTTATCTGAAGCCACCACGTATTGCATGATCCATTTTTGTAAATAGTTTTCGCAGTCGGTGCGTGACATAAAGCTACCGACCTTGTCACGTACGATAGATTTCAGGTAGTGCGCAAAGCGCGAGGTCGCGAGGAGATACTGTAACTGGCTGGAAAGACGTGCGTTGGCATTGGCCTGATCCGACTTATAAACACGTGGTTTATTGACAGATTGCACGGCGAAGAAGGCGGCATAATCCGTGCCCTTACAGTGAACCAGCGGAATAAAACCGAGGTCAGAAAGCTCTTTTTCACGGCGATCGGAAATAGCGACCTGTGTTGGGCATTGCATCACGCGCTCACCGCTTTCGGAGACGTAGTTATAGGCTGGCAGGGCTTTCACCAGGCCACCACCCTCTACACCACGAATCGATGCACACCAGCCATACTCTTCAAAGGAATCAACAATACGCCCCGCCATTTCAAAGGCAGAATTGACCCACAGGTAGTCAGAACCGGCTTCATTTTCCTGAATCTGTTCTTCGAAACCGAAGGTTTCAACCGCAATGGTTTTGGCACCGTAAGGCATACGGCCAAGGACTTTTGGCAAGGTCAGACCGATATAGCGGCTGTCTTCCGTCTGGCGGAATGAGCGCCAGCGGGCGTAATCGGTAGTCTCGAACATTTTCGCCATATCGCGCGGGCGCGGCAGGTCGGCAAAATCATTCATCGACAGCATGCCTGGTGCGATAGCACTCAGGAACGGTGCGTGGGCTGCGGCCGCCACGTGGGAAATTTGCTCAAGTAAATCAATGTCCTGAGGGGTATTATCAAACTGGAAATCACCGACAAAGACTGAGAATGGCACGCCACCAAAAGTACCGTATTCACTTTCGTAAACGGTTTTAAAAAGCATCGACTGGTCGAAATCCGACGCGGATTTAAAGTCTTTGATTAAATCCTGTTTGGTACATTGTAGTAAACGGATCTGAGTATTTTCAGTCACACTTGATGCAACCAGCTTATGCAGACCACGCCACGATGATTCCCTTTTTTGGAATTCAGGTGCATGCATGATCAGGCTAATCTGACTGGAGAGCAGTTCGTCAATGGCAGTAATGCGATTCTCGATACTGCCGATCAGATCGCTTGATACGACCACTGCACCCGAAACAACTTCCGCAAGGAAGTTATTCAGCTGCGATTTCATACGGCCACGATCGGATTCCCGACGAATTGCCTGAGTGTTATCAATGATTTTATCGAGAAAATCTTCGCTCAGCGCTTGCCCGGCTGGAGCATTCAGGATGTTTTCAGCACTCATTCTTCGTCTCCCTGGTTTTTGGTCACGCCGGAAGACGCAAAGTTTTGCTGTTGCAACAGTTCTGAAAGCTGTTCTTTCAGACGTTCGTTGCTGGCGGCACGGTTACGCAGATCGCAAAGTTGCTCGCGCAGCTCAATCAGCTTGCGCAGAGGTTTCACCTGAAGGGCAATATTGTCCGGTGAGAAATCTTCCATCGTGTTGAAGGTCAGTGAAATTGCCAGATTTCCGGCATGTTCCGGTAATGTGCTTTCAACCAGAAACTCAGCCTCTGGCTTCATAGAAGACATGATCCCGCTGAAATTGTCTTTATCGATGTTGAGGAATTTTCGCTCACGCAGGCTATCTTCACTTTGGGTGAAATCGCCCATGACACCGATAACAAGAGGTAATTCTTTTACCGTTTGAGCATCCCCAATTTCCACGTCATAAGTGATTTGTACGCGGGGAGGTCTGGCTTTATCTAATTTATGCTGTGTATTACTCATAGATTTATCCGGCATTAATTGGCTAGTATGATGAGTTAATTGTTAAGCGTAATTTACGAGCGAATAAATTTACTATCTTAAAAGCCGTGAATTTCACAAAAAACTTTAGATGATAATATTTTTTAATTTCGCTAAATAAAATATAACATTTTATTTTTTGTCGTTGGCCTTAAGGGTAGTACGCGATTTATCCACTCGTCGATAATGAAAACTTATCACCAAAGTAAGATGATTGAGTTATCGGGAGTGCTCAGTGAGGTGCAAAGGCTACCATAAAATGATTTTCAATCTAGGTTTTTTTGGTTTTTATTGTGTCCATTGTTGGACTGTTATTGTCGGGTTTATGACTAATTGTGATTGCTGGCTCAGTCATCATGCATTGATGTGTTGGATACATCCTCACTATTGATTTTTTTTATTTAAGCAACTCAATAATGAATTGATTTTTTAACGGCCTGAAATTATGAAGCGGAGAGGGAGGGAATATTGAATAAATAAATATATTAATTCACATCACAAAATTCGCTGCGGTGTTGAAAATAAAAAAGCCACATTCCTGCGACTTTTAGTATCGCTTATGGCCCAAACTCACCCGATTTTTTTACGTCGCATAGGCTGCACTGTGAAAATTAATTTCCCATTGGAGTACATGGCCGTAAAGCACTGACAACGAGGTTTGCTTTTCCGGAGTCAGTTCATCTGCACAGCTGTCCAGTTCCGCTTTCGGCCAACACGCCTGCTGATATAATTCCTCTTCTGCGTGCATTTCTTTCCATCGGCGTATGTCTTTGTCGCGCTGTTTTTCTTCACTCACCGGCGTTGAATCATTCGCCGTGCACTATTCTCGGGGGGAGTCGGGTATGGATGAATATTGTCTGCTGAGCCTTCTGGCGGAAGCGGAACATCTGTATGGTGAGCTGATTGTGGACTGGCAGGAACAGTAGGGCGGGAAAAGTTGTGACCGGCAGAATAATCATGCCGGCCGCAGTCTTTATATAAAGAAAAAATCAGAAGCTGTAGTTTGCCGTCACCGAGACGTTACGCGGTTCGCCGTACACCACATACTGGTTCACGCTGGTGTCGTATTCCTTATCGAACAGGTTGTTGACGTTCGCCTGCACGGAAAGCTGTTTAGTGACCTGATAACGGCTGAACAGGTTAACCAGCGCGTAGCTGCCCTGTTCGGCATGACGGGTTCCGTCGCCATCAGGACCTGCGACATCACTCCACACATGTGTCTGCCAGTTCACGCCGCCACCGACGGTCAGATCCTGCAACTGCGGTAAACGGTAGCTGGTGAACAGGCGCAACTGAGTACGCGGTTGTTCCGGATTTACCGCATCGCCATCTTCATCTTCAGCAACGTAACGCGTGCCGCCGAAGGTCATTTGCCAGTTATCGGTTACTGCACCATTCACTTCAAACTCAACGCCACGGCTTACAGTGCCGCTTTTGCCCTCATACGCATAATCCTGTGTGCCCGGAATAACACGGCCGGTGGACTGTGCGACGTTATCCAGCTCTGCGCGGAAAACCGATACCGACGTGGTCAGTCGGCTGTTGAACCAGTCGGATTTCACCCCCGCTTCGTAGTTTTTGCCAATTACCGGCGACAGGTAAGCACCGTTGATGTCGCGGTAGGTCTGTGGCTGGAACACCGAGGTGTAGCTGGCATACGTTGACCAGTTATCGTTGATATCAAACACCAGACCGGCGTATGGCGTGATGTTGTTCTTTTCAATCTGATCCGTCAGCGTGTGTGAATTCCAGTTGGTATAACGCGCGCCCAGAATCATATGCAGCGGATCAGCCAGAGAAAGACGGGTGGCAATATAGCCGGATTTCTGGCGGATCACGTCTTCCTGCGCCAGCGAGCGCGGGCCCCAGTCGGTTTCAGGGAACTGGCTGTTGTAATTGTTAAAGTTACCCAGCTCTTCGGAGGAGATATTGGCGAAGGCACTGTAGTAAGTATTTTGCTGTTTGCTGTAGCTGAGACCGGTCATCAGCTCATGTTCGCGGCCAAACAGTTCAAAAGGTCCGCTGGCGAAAGTATCGACGGAATCCACTTTGCGCTTACCTGTGTTGTAGCCAGTGCCCCCGACGACCGGATAACCGGCATAAGAAGAGACGCCCGCGCCGGTGGTTTTATCGAAGTAACCGTCGATGTACAGCATTTTACTGTCGATCATCGTTTCGTTATGCGTGCCGTTCAGGGTCAGCGTCCAGCCGTTATCGAACGACTGTTTGATTGTGGTGAAGAGTTTTTTAGTCTCTTTATTGCTGTACGCCCAGTCCGGCGCGGAGTTGAAACCGCGGCGGTAATTGGTTTTACTGCCGTCGATGTACCAGCGCGGCATCCCGCCCCAGGTCGGGCTGTCGGTGTCATTTTGCTGGAATTCGTAGCCGGCGGAGAGCAGGGTCGAATCGGTCAAATCCGCATCAACGGCGGCGTAGACGAATTTCTTCGTTGCGCCGTAGCGTTCGACGTAACTGTTTTTATCTTCATAGCCGGTGACCAGACGACCACGGACGTTGCCGGATTCGCTCAACGGCGTAGAGAGATCGGCGACATAACGCTGTTTGTTCCAGCTGCCGT
Source organism: Enterobacteriaceae bacterium Kacie_13 (assembly GCA_013457415.1). Taxonomy (NCBI): domain Bacteria; kingdom Pseudomonadati; phylum Pseudomonadota; class Gammaproteobacteria; order Enterobacterales; family Enterobacteriaceae; species Enterobacteriaceae bacterium Kacie_13. The sequence continues at coordinate 430,784 of CP045666.1, read as the reverse complement.
AAGTGGCGGAAACATTGCCGGTGAATTCTTTGCTGTCGGCGTGTTTACGCACCATGTTTACCGAGGCGGAAGGGTTACCGGGGCCGGTCATCAGGCCGGTTGCGCCGCGCACCACTTCAATTCGTTCATACAACGCGGTATCCGATTCGGCGTCGCCCAGATTCCAGCGCGGTTCGAAGACCGTCGGAATGCCGTCGGTCATGTAGTTGTCGATCAGGAATCCGCGCGAGTAATAGGTGCGGCGGTCTATGTCGGCCACGCTTTGTGAGATACCGGTGGTGTTATTGAGCACGTCACCGAGGGACAGCAGTTGCTGATCCTGCATACGCTGTTTGCTGATAATGGTTACGGACTGAGGAATATCGCGCTGGGTCAATAGCATTTTGGTGCCTGCGGCGGTAACCGGCACGCTGTAATCTTGCGCGGTGCTGCCGGTGTCGTTGCCGCCGGTCTGGCCGGTCACAACCACCGTATCGTCGGCGGCTTTGGGTGCCGTGGTTTCTGCTGCATGGACGGAATGAAGAGAAGAGGAGACAAAGAGAGCGATCATGGAAAGTGAAAGTTTCCGGCCTGCATTTTTTCTCTTCTGAGCTGACTGAACTGGATGGATCCCTGAAACGGACAACATTGTGATTCTCCAAACGATTATTTTATTTTTTGGATACTGTTTTTACTTCGCCACTGTCTTTATGTTTTTTCGCGTGATTGCCCAGCTTAAAACATCCGCCAGACCCGCAAAAACACAGGCCGGAAGCGGGATGAGAGGACATTGACAATAAAGCGAATGAGAATAATACGCATTGAGCTTTCAGGTGTAAATAAATATAACAAAGGTAAATTTCATGGCGGAATTTGGGAAGGTCGTAGAAAAGATCGCGGTTTTATATTAGCGAGACTTAAGCAAAATAATTGTCATAAAAGCCCGTGGAATGCGTTTCTGGTGTCGTATTTATTTATGTATTTATCGCATCCGATAAACACAATGAATGAATTTCGCATAGTTTAGCCATTAAGAAATCTAGACATCTAAACGTTCGTTTTGTAGAGTGAAGCCAACTTTCGGGAAACACCGAGGCGGACGTTGATTCGCTTACGAAAAACACCAGGTGACGACACAATGATCAATAACATTCAAATCCTCGATGGCGGCATGGGTCGCGAACTGGCCCGTATGGGCGCACCGTTTCGTCAGCCTGAGTGGTCGGCGCTGGCGCTGATTGAGGCCCCGCAGTTTGTTCGTGCCGCGCATGATGCCTTCATCGCAGCCGGTTCTCAGGTGATCACTACCAACAGCTACGCCGTGGTGCCTTTTCATATCAGCGACGCCGTCTTTGCTGAGCAGGGTGCGGCGCTGATTGCGCTTTCCGGCAAGCTGGCGCGTGAAGCCGCCGATGCTGCGCCGACGTCGGTGAAAGTCGCCGGTTCTCTTCCTCCTGTGCTCGGCTCCTATCGCCCGGATCTGTTCGAGCCGGTGGCGGCGAAAAAATTACTGAAGGTGCTGGTGGAGAATCTGACCAGCAGTGTGGATATCTGGCTGGCAGAAACCCAGAGTTCGGTGGCGGAAGTGGAAGCCGTGCGCGAGGTGCTAGGCGATGACCCGCGTCCGCTGTGGTTCTCGTTTACTTTGCAGGACCAGTTGGATGAGCAGGGCCGCGCGCATCTGCGCTCCGGTGAATCCATTGAAGACGCAGTCGCTGCTGTACTGCGTTTATCCGGCAGCGCGATTTTATTCAACTGTAGCCGCCCGGAAGTGATGGCCGCTGCGGTGCAGGCAGCACGCGCTGCGCTCAACGCAGAAAATTCTTCACTGGATATCGGCGTATACGCCAATGCTTTCGAGCCTTCCGATAACCAACGCGGTGCCAACGAAGGGCTGAGCAAAATGCGTCAGGACACCGATCCTGCCGGTTATCTGGATTTTGCACAGGACTGGGTGGCGCAGGGCGCGACACTGGTCGGCGGCTGCTGCGGCATCGGGCCGGAACATATTGCCGCGCTGAAACAGGCGTTCAGTAAATAGCATCATCAAAAATAAAAAATATTGAATTAGAGCTTGAGGGCGGATGCCCTCAGTGACAGGGGATAAAACATGATCGATCGTCGTTCGTTTATTAAAAGTGCGGGTGCACTTTCCATCGCCGCTGCGACCAGTTCGACCTGGCTGGGTAAAGCATTTGCCGCCGAAGCGGAAAAACCAAAGAAGGGCGGTCACCTGGTGGTGGGCGTCGATAACGCCTCCAGCACCGACCGTCTGGATCCGGCTTTTTGGTTCGAAACCTACATGTACTTTGTCGGCTCGCAGCTGTTCAACAATCTGGTAGAAATCGACGAGAACGCCAAACTTGCGCCTTCCTTGGCCGAATCCTGGGCATCGACCGATGGCAGCAAAACCTGGGTGCTGAAGATTCGTCAGGGCGTGCAGTTCCACGATGGCCGTTCACTCGGCGCAAAAGACGTGGTGTACTCCCTGAATCACCACCGTGGCGAGAAATCCACGTCGCCGGTGAAGGGCTATCTGGACACCGCCAGCTCCATTGAAGCGACCGGTGAACATGAAGTTACTATCAAACTGACCGCGCCTGACGTCGAATTCGTCTGGCTGCTGAGCGCCGTTCATTTTGCGATCACTGCCGAAAACGAAAGCTTCGATAAAGGTATCGGCACCGGCGCGTTTATTCTGGAAAAATTCCAGCCGGGCGTGACCACGCTGACTAAACGCAATCCGAATTACTGGAACAGCGAACGCGGGCATGTCGATTCAGTTGAAACACTGGCAATGAACGATTCCACCGCACGCGTTGCGGCGCTGGTCAGCGGCTCTGCGCAGCTTATCAACCGCGTGAACCCGCGCATTGTCAGCCGTATCGAACGTATGCCAAACCTGAAGCTGGTGCGTGCCAAAGACAGCATGATTTATACCTTCCCTGGGCTCTCGAATCTGGCTCCGTTCGATAATATCGATGGTCGCCTGGCCCTGAAATATGCCATCGACCGTCAGCAAATTATTGATACCGTGCTTGGCGGTTACGCCAGCGTGGCGAACGACAACCCGATCTTCCCTTCGAACCGTTACTTTGCGAAAGACATTCCGCAGCGTCCTTATGACCCTGAAAAAGCGCAGTTCCACTGGAAGAAATCGGGTTTCAGTGGCCCGCTGACGCTTAACGTCGCCGATGCCGGTTTTCCGGGCGCGGTTGATGCCGGACAGCTTTATCAGCAATCTGCTGCCAAAGCCGGTATCAACCTCAATGTGGTTCGCGTGCCGGACGATGCGTTCTGGAATGACATCTGGCAGAAGAAAGCCTTTGTGTCGTCGAACTGGGCGAACAGGCCGACCGCTGATGCGTTGCTCTCCCTGGTGTTCACCAGTCAGTCTTCGTGGAATGAATCCGCCTGGCACGTTCCTGCTTTCGATGCGATGGTGAAAGCAGCGCGCGGTGAGCCGGACGAAGCGCGCCGTAAGCAAATTTATCATGACATTCAGGTGATGCTGGTCGATCAGGGCAGTGAAATCATTCCGCTGTACGCCGATGCACTCGACGGCTGTTCAACAAAAATCAAAGGGTTTACCTCCGTTCCGGGAATGCCGCTGAGTGGTAACCGCGCGGCTGAGAAAGTCTGGATCGAAGGCTGAGCCGGGTAACATAATGTCTGAAATATCTTCACCAAAAACAACACAACGGCCTGCGGGCCGTTTTTCGCTACTTCCTTCATCGCTTGTGGGTATGGTGCTGACACGCCTGTTTTACGGCATGCTGATTGTGCTGGCAGTCTCCGTGCTGATTTTCGCCGGGGTGCAACTGTTACCCGGCAATGCCGCCACGGCGATCCTTGGCCAGAGCGCCACGCCGGACGCTATCCGTGAACTGAACCTGCAACTCGGTCTGGATAAACCAGCGGTCAGCCGCTATCTGAGCTGGCTGTTTGGCATTTTGCACGGCGATTTCGGCACCAGTTTCTCCACCCGTGAAGCCATCAGCGGCCCGCTGTTTACCCGCCTCGGCAACACGCTGTTTCTGGCCGGATACACCGCCGCCATTGCGGTTCCGCTGGCGCTTTTAATCGGCTTTATTTCCGTGCGCTATCACGGTAGCTGGATCGATACCCTACTGAACGTCATCACCCGTGCGACCGTGGCGCTGCCGGAATTTTTCTCCGGTTATCTGCTGATTCTGATTTTTGCTATCACGCTGGCGTGGGCGCCGAGCAACAGCAGTATTACCGCAGACATGCCGCTGGCCGCTAAGCTCTCCGCGATTTCCCTGCCGTGCGCCACGCTGGTGCTGGCTATTCTCGGACACATGAGCAACATGACCCGCGCTGCGTTGATTGCCGCGCAAAGCTCGGCCTACGTGGACACCGCGCTGCTGAAAGGGCTTTCGCCGTCGCGCATTCTCTGGCGTCACGTATTGCCGAACGCCATCGGCCCGATTATCAACGTCGTGGCGATCAATCTGGCCTATCTGATGGTCGGCGTGGTGATTGTAGAGAACGTCTTTGTGTATCCGGGGCTCGGGCAATACATGGTCGACAGCATCAGTAAACGTGACATTCCGGTGATGCAGGACTGCGCGCTGTTGCTGGCCGGGATTTATATCCTGCTGAATTTGCTGGCAGATGTGATGGCGCTGGTCGCCAATCCGCGTTTACGCCACAACCGCTGACTTTTAGGAATTGCTGCAATGCCTGCTTTAAAAATTTCCTCGATACTCGGCCTGCTGGTGCTGAGTCTCTTTATTCTTATCGCGATTTTCGCGCCGTGGCTGGCACCGCACGCGCCGGATCAGACGCTCGGCATGTCCTGGGATCTGCCGGGTCCGAACGCCATGTTAGGCACCGATAATCTTGGTCGTGACCTGCTCTCAAGGCTGATTTGGGGCACGCGTGTCTCGCTCGGTGTCACCGCGCTTGCATCGCTGGTGGCGTTTGCGGTCGGCTGCACGCTGGGCTTTATCGCGGGGCTGCGCGGCGGCTGGCTTGATCAGGTGATTTCGCGCTGCAATGATATCGTGATGGCCATTCCGACGCTGATTCTGGCACTGATCGTCCTGGCGGTGCTGCCGAAAACTATCCCGGTGCTGACGCTGGTACTCGGTCTGCTGGAATCCACCCGCGTGCTGCGCGTGGCGCGTTCGCTGGCGGTGGATATCGGCGTGATGGAGTTTGTCGATGTGGCACGGCTGCGCGGCGAAAGCCTCGGCTGGATCCTCTGGCATGTCATTTTACCCAACGCGTTACAGACGCTTATCGCCGAATTCGGCCTGCGTTTTATCTTTATTCTGCTGTTCCTTTCAGCGCTGTCTTTCCTCGGATTAGGCATTCAGCCGCCGACCGCCGACTGGGGCGGGCTGGCACGTGATAATAAAGACGGCATTCTGTTTGGCGTCTGGGCGGCGTTGGTGCCAGGAGGCGCGATTGCCGTGCTGGCGCTGGCGGTGAACGCCGTGGCGGACTGGCTGATGAGCGGCACCACTCGTGCCTGGGGGAGAAAAGCATGAGCCTGTTAAAAGTGCACAATCTGCGTGTCGTTTCCGCCGGGAAAAATCCGCGCACGCTGGTCGATAATGTCTCTTTCACCGTCAAACGCGGCGAAGTGCTGGGGCTGATTGGTGAATCCGGTGCGGGGAAATCCACCATCGGGCTGGCGATCCTCGGGCATTGCCGTCAGGGAATGCGCATTGAGTCCGGCAGCATCCAGTTCAACGGACAGGAACTGACCACGCTCTCCGACCGCCGTTTACGGCAGGTGCGCGGGCGGCATATCGCCTACGTGGCGCAGTCCGCTGGCGCGGCCTTTAATCCGGCGATCACACTCGGCGAACAGGTCATTGAAGCGGCGCTCAGGCATAAAGTGTATGACCGCCAGCAAGCGCAGGCGAAGGCCATTGAGCTGTTCGAACTACTCGGTTTGCCGCAGCCACAGCAGTTTTATCAGCGTTATCCGCATCAGGTTTCCGGTGGTCAGTTACAGCGCGCGATGATCGCCATGGCGCTGTGTGCGGGACCGGAACTGTTGATTTTCGATGAACCGACCACCGCGCTGGATGTCACCACGCAGCTCGGCGTGCTGAAAGCCATCAGCGATGTAATCCGTATTTCCGGCGTGGCGGCGATTTATATCAGTCATGATCTGGCGGTTGTCGCGCAAATCAGCAATCACATTATGGTCTTGCAGCAGGGCAAAACCGTGGAACAGGCACCGGTTGAACAGCTTCTGACACAGCCGCAGCAGGATTACACCCGCCGTCTCCTGCATGCGCAGGGCGAGGTGAAAATGCCGCAAACCGGCGAGTCGCCGGTCGCGCTGTTTATCGATAACATCAGCGCCCGCTATCACGCTCAGCCCGTGTTGCAAAATGTCTCGCTGACCCTGCCGCGTGGCCGCACGCTGGCGGTGATCGGTGAATCCGGCTCGGGAAAATCGACACTCGGCAAAGTCATCTGCGGGCTGCTCAGCCCGGCAGACGGAGAAGTGAGTCTGGAAAGGCAAACACTGCCGGCCAGTTTGCGGCAGCGCAGTCGTACGCAACTTCGCGACGTGCAGCTGATCCATCAGATCCCAGATACCGCACTGAACCCGAAAGAGCGCGTGGGCAGCCAGATCGCCCGCGTGCTGGCCTGTTTTTTTGAACTCAACCGCGGCCAGCGCGATGCCCGCGTCAGGGAATTGCTGGCGCAGGTCGGGCTGCACGGCGAACTGGCGGCGCGTTTCCCTTCGGCGCTTTCAGGCGGCCAGAAGCAGCGTGTCTGTATCGCAAGGGCACTGGCGGCGCAGCCTAAACTGATTGTGTGCGATGAACCGACATCGGCACTCGATCCGCTGGTCGCGCGCGACGTGCTGGCCTTGCTGCGTAAAATTCAGCAGGACACCGGCATTTCCTATCTGTTTATCACTCATGATTTGCAGGTGGTGCGCGAAATAGCGGACGAAGTCGCGGTACTGAAAGCGGGCAGGATCGTGCGTCAGGGGCCGGTTGCTTCTACATTGATTGAGCCGCTGGATGATTACACCCGCGAACTGCTGCGTTCGGTGCCAGAAATGCGCGTCGGCTGGCTGGAAGAAACCCTTACAGGGTGCATCTCAACATTTCGAGCATGTCGCTGAAAATCAAAAGGAGTCAATACCGGTGATGCACCAGTGTGGCTACCCGAATCCGCTGGGATCGAACTCCGTTTTACCTTCCATTGGTCGCGCTGCACAGGTGCAAAAATGTATGGATGAAAAGGGCTTTGAACCCGTCAGCAAACTGCAATTCGTGTGTACTGCATATCCGCAGATGACCGGCGGCCTTAAAGTGTAATGTCTATAGTTTGTTGAGATAGATGTCAGGGCGGGCAATCGCCCACGCATAATCCGGTCTGTTCACCGGTTCATAACCAAATTTCTTGTACAACCAGGGAGCGGTAGTCGTGAACAGCATCATACGGCGCAATCTTGCGGTGACCGGGTGCGACTGACAGCACTCCACCAGCCATCCCCCCAGATTTTTGCCCTGATATTCCTCCAGGACATACACATCGCAAAGGTAAGCAAAGGTGGCGTAATCGGTGATAAATCTGGCGAACCCAATTTGCTTATCTGCATCGAACAATCCGAAGTTCAGGCTGTTAGCGATGGCATCGCGCACTGTCTGCTCATCAATTCCCGCCGCCCAGGTAGAACGGGTCAGGTAATGCTGGATGGCTGAAATATCCATCTTTTCAGCGTCTGTGGTGATGAGGTAACCGTCTTTTACCCAGCATTGCACATCTTTCATTGATATCACCTTATAATGAGCGCGTTAAAAGACTAACGTAGAAATTAAAATGTAGGATGTCAACGTCATCCATTGTTGATATGCTGTATATAATTACAGTGTAAGGAGTGAGAATCATGGCTGTTGAAACAAAATTTGTTGTCGTCAGAAAAGGTGAAGAAAAAATGACATTTGCCAATAAGAAAGAAGCGGACGCTTACGACAAAATGCTCGACATGGCGGATGCTTTTACTGACTGGCTATTACAGAGCGAAATTGAGCTCGATGAGGCACTTGCGGAAAATATCGCACTGCACCTTGCCGAGCAAAAAGACACTGTTCAGCATATCCTGCGCACCAGTAAACTGCCGGAAACTGAAATCGCAGTGGCCGATGTCAAGGCCGACGCTCAAACAGCTGAAGAGACACCCGTTGAAGACGCGGAAGTGACTGAACACACTGATGACGCAGTAAAAACAAAGAAGGTGCGTGCAATTAAAGCGGCCTGATGAAATAACAGAGCTCCTTTTAAACCCTTCAATTTCCTTTTTCAGACCCGGCAGACGGATGTCATGAGAAAGCCCCTGTGGATGTCAATGCTGCAGGGGCTTTTTGCGTTAACAGGTTTATCTAAAGCTCCACTGTACGCTGATGACGAAAACAGAAGGGATGATGATCCCGCTCTCCACCCCAAAGTAGTCGGTAAAGTTGTACTGAATCGCGTGATAGATATAAGGGGAAAAACCGATCCCGGTAACTTTCTTGAAATCGTTATACGACCCGTGATCACCGCAGTATTTAAATGCATTAAAAAAAAATTCACCCGTGTAGCCGTAGATGCCTTTAAAAACCCATCCCGAATCCCCGGAGGCCCAGTCTCTTCTTAATCCCATTGCAATACAGCGGTCGCCGAAGCTATTGTCCATCGTGCCAAGCAGGGCGCTATATTTGGAATCCTCAGAGAATTTTCGCTCCACAGACATAAATTTGTTGTCGAAAAATTCGCTATATTGCCCATAGTTACCCGTCAGGTGGTAGACGAACGAGCCAGTATTAAACGAATATAAATTGATTTCTCCCGCGTGAATACCGATGGTTGCGACCAGCAAAAACAAGCATAAAATCTGGCTAATCTTTTTTAGCATGTCGAATAATCTCTTTGATTCGACGCGCACAACGCCAGGTAAAGCGCAGGGCCGCGTTAATAGGCACAAAAAGTTCACATTTACTATTTTAAGAGATGATTGAAATTTGTCCAAAAAGCCCCTGCAATGAAGACATAAATTTATCTGGTGAAGGAGACCGGCCAATGACCACTTTTCACAGTTACTGTATTTCGGCTTCAGGCGAGGAATGGGGGCAGGGAAGCGGCACTGCGCTTTTTCCCTACTGGAGTTTTACCAAAACCGCGATTGCGATTTGCGCATTCAAACTGTGCGAGAGCGGCGAGCTGGGTCTGGATTCGAAACTGCCTGGAGTACACTTCACGCTTAGACAATTATTGGCACACACTGCCGGATTACAAGATTACGGAATCCTAAAATCCTATCACGATGCCGTCGCTGCGGGTGAGGTCCCATGGTCACGGGATAAGTTGCTTAGCGCGGTGATGGCAAAGGGGACACTTTTCAATCCGGGAGAAGGCTGGGCATATTCCAATGTGGGTTACATGCTGGCGCGCGAGCATATCGAAGCTGCATCGGGTTTGAGTTTCTCACGTCTGGTGGATGAGCTAATTTGCCAGCCGCTTGGACTGAAAAGTATCGCGCTGGCGACTACGCCTGAGCAATTCTCACCACTTCATTGCGACGCTGCCGGACATTATCATCCGGGCTGGGTGTATCACGGATGTCTCACAGGAAACGTGCCAGAAGCTGCAAAGCTTTTGCAGGGTCTCTTCTCGGGAAGACTGATCGGTGCAAAGGCACTAACAGAAATGCAGGTGCGTTATCCGCTCGGCGGTGCGATTGAAGGGCGGCCGTGGACGGAATGCGGCTATGGCATCGGATTGATGATGGGTGCAATGGCACAGGCGGGTCGTGCTGCCGGCCACTCGGGCGGCGGACCTTCCTGCGTCAATGCGGTCTATCATTTTCCTGATGTGAAAGATTCGCTGACCGTGGCATGCTTCACCTCAGGCTCACATGAAGGTGTTCCTGAAGCTGAAGCCGTCAGGCTCGCGGGGAAAGGATGAATTCCGCCACTTTATGCTAAATTAGCCACCCTTATTTACGTTGCGTTTGAGGCACCATGATTACTCCCTTAAATCGTACAACCCGTGAAATGAAAATCAACAATGTGGTGCTGGTTACCCATGCCTTGAAATCATTGAGGTCGGCAACCAAAGCGGAGTTGGCGGTCGCCACCGGCCTTAGCATTGCCACCTGCGGAACGGTGCTTAATGAACTCAGTAGCAATAACGAAGTGCTGGCGCTGGAGCGCGAAGTATCGCGTGGCGGACGGCCAGCGCAGCGGTATGCCTACAATCCGGATTACTTCTCGGTGCTGAGCATTTATGCGCAGGGCAGTGATGCGGCAGCGCAGATCATCTGGACGGTAAACTCGGCAACCGGAGGCTGTCTGGCGCAGGGCGAAGAGCGATTTTTACCGCTGCAGCTGGAGACATTTTATCAACTTATTCAACGTATTATGGCGGAGTTCCCGAACATCAAAGCGTCAGGGATCGGGCTACCGGGCGTGGTCGTTAAAGGTACCGTCGCGACCTGTGATATCAGCGTTTTCGCCAGTGTGCCGGTGGAGCAACAGATGCGGGAACGGTTCGGGATCTACGTGCAAGCGGATAACGACATGAACTATACCGCGTACGGATTTTACCGCAGCAGCTGCACGGACGTTACTGCGCCAGTGGCATATATCTTCAAGCCGGAAGTGCCCTGTCTTGGCTGCGGAATGGTGATCAATGGACAGGTTTTGCAGGGAGCGAGCCAGTTTGCTGGAGAGGTTTCTAATCTGCCGTTTACTGATATGGATAAGATGCCGGTGGCAGACGAAATAGCTAAAGTGATCGTCTCGCTTGCTGCGATCGTTAACCCGGCTACCATCGCGCTTTCCGGGCCGAAAATCAGCGAAGCGTTGATCCCAGACCTGCTCGAACGTTGCCATCTTCATATCCCGACGCAACATATGCCTGAACTGGTTTACCGGCCGTCACTGCGTCAGGATTACCTGCAAGGCATCACTGAACTCACATTGAACAACTATAATCGTCACGTCGCTTTCAGTATCTGACCGGCGCACGCATTGACTTTCTTTCTTTATCGCCAATATACTCAGCACTTATTAAAAGACTTTTAATAACTCATCAGACTAGCGGGGAAACACTATTGTCACTGTCATCTGAACTACCTAATACCACAGCGCACGTCGGGAGCCCGGTTAAACGGGTTGCCACGCGGGCAATCTTTTTTGTAACCGGCATGGCGATGGGGTTGTGGGCGGCGCTCGTACCTTATGCGCAACTGCGAACGCATTCAGAAGCAGGGGATCTCGGCCTGCTATTACTGTGTCTCGGTGCGGGTTCGCTGCTTTCCATGCTGGGCTCCGGCAAGCTTATCGGCCGGTTTGGTTGCCGCGGCGTAATCATTGCCTCTGTCGTGTTGTATTGCCTGATGCTGCCGATGCTGGCGACGTTGAATGATATCTGGCTGCTGGCGCTGAGCCTCTTTATCTTTGGCATGGGCATCGGTCTGGCCGATGTGGCGGTCAACGTGCAGGGAACGCTGGTGGAGCAGGCAGCGGAGAAGCCGCTGATGTCCGGTTTCCACTGCTTGTGGAGTGTGGGCTGTATCGCTGGCGCGGGCGGTGGTTCATTATTGCTGAGTGCAGGTATTACGCCGCTCGGCAGTACATTCTACGCCATCGTGATGGTGATCCTTGTCACTGCCTGGTCTTTCCGTGGGTTGTTACCGTTTGGCGCCCATGAAGAAGAACATGTTGAAGGGAAAGCCAAACCGCGGCCAAACTTCCGTCTGGTGTTAATGGCGATCATGGCGATGATCTGCTTTATGGCCGAGGGCGCAGTACTCGACTGGGGCGGCGTGTTCCTGACGCGTGAACGTGGTCTGGCGCTGGAACATGCGGGCTGGGGCTTTGCAGTGTTTGCGGTGGCGATGTCGCTGATGCGTATGACCGGTGACGCGATTGTCAGTATGCTGGGGCGAAAACGTGTTCTGGTGGTGGGCGGGGTTCTGGGAATTGCGGGTTACCTGATGGTGGTGCTGTTACCAGGCTGGATCCTGCCACTGTGCGGATTTGCGCTGGTGGGAATTGGCGCGGCGAACATCGTGCCGGTATTGATTACATTGGCTGGTCAGGAAAAAGTCATGCCAGTGAATATGTCGGTGGCAATGGTGGCGACGCTCGGTTATCTCGGCGTGCTGGGTGGTCCGGCGCTGATCGGTTTTATCGCGCACCTTTCCAGCCTTTACGTTGCATTTTCCGGCGTGGCGGCGGCGTTCCTGATCATTACGTTTGGTGCATACAAATTAAAATATTAATGCTTTTCGCCTAACTGAGTCACACTGAAGCGCTGGCGCGAGGATGACCGCCAGCATTTTATCTAATTATAACTTCTTAAAATCTGACCCTGTAGGAGCTGCAATGGCCGTAAAACTTATCGCCGTCGACATGGATGGCACGTTCCTGAATGAATATAGTGAATATAATCAGGCGCGTTTTAGCGAGCAGTATCAGGAATTACTGCGGCGTCGCATTAAATTTGTTGTCGCCAGTGGCAACCAGTATTACCAACTGAAAGCTTTCTTCGATGAACTCGACGATCAGATCGCCTACGTTGCCGAAGGCGGCGCGTACGTAGTCGATAAAAAACAGGAGCTGTACTGCGCTAAACTGGAGCGGGAGCAGGTCACCAGCGTGTTGCAGTGGATTGGGCGCACGCCGGGCATCAACACCGTTGTTTGCGGCAGAAAAGGGGCGTATGTACTTGAGGGAACCGATGAAGAGTTCATCAAGCGCATGAGCCACTACTATCATCGCCTGAATAAAATCCCAACCTACGCCCACATCGACGACACCCTCTTTAAATTCGCACTGAGCTACGTCGAAGACGACGTGTATCCGCTGATGAGCGAAATTACCGCGCAGCTTGGTAACATTGTTGCGCCTGTCACCAGTGGCCACGGTTCAATCGATCTGATTATTACCGGTAATCACAAAGCAAACGGCCTGAAGAAGATCCAGCAGCGTTATGACATCCGCGATGAAGAAGTGATGACCTTTGGAGACAGCGGCAACGATCTGGAAATGCTGAGCTACGCCGGTTACAGTTTCGCGATGGAGAATGCGTCAGAGCCCGCGAAAGCTGCCGCGAAGTACCGCGCGCCGTCCAATCGTGAAGAAGGAGTGATGAAGGTGATTGATGACTGGCTGAATGGTCGAGCGCCATTCGTTAAGGACTGAAATCTGACGCTGTTAAAATGAAAGGCTGCCACGTTGGGCAGCCTTTTTTATTGAAGAAGTATTAAAAGGCAACTCACTCAGAGGAGTGCTTATTTTTCACATTGTCATTGCAATGCTTTAAGAAAGTAAATGTTAAAATAAATCTATTTATGGATTTTTATTCAAGATGGGACTAAATGTATCCAACAATGGATGTATTTAACGATAGGCAATGCGGATTCAATCAGGGAAAATGCACAGCATGTTAATCACATGCACTGGTTTGCTTTTCCTGACAGACTCGCATTCAACTCAAGAGAATAAATATCATGAGCAATAATTTAATCCTTGCCAATCTAAACCGTATCAAAAACTTCGATCTCAACTTGTTATTAATTTTCGAAACAATGTTTATTTATAACAGTGTCAAAATTGTCGCTGAAAAGCTGAATACCAGTTCCCCGACGGTGAGTCAGTCGCTGAATAAATTACGTGAGGAGTTTTCTGATCCCTTGTTTATCCGTCAGGGTATGGGACTTGTCCCAACGACAGTGGCGATAAACTTGCATGAAAAATTAGGCGGCATATTTAGTACACTGGTCAATAGTGTAATGAACCTCTCTTCCACCACGACGACGAGAATGAAATTCGTACTTTATTCAAGTCCTTACCTGGCACTGCGTCTTTTGCCTGATTTGTATGCCGCAATTGAAAACAGTGACATTGCCTGTGAGATTCAACATATTAGCGCGGATAGTGCACTTAATTCGGGTGAACAAGTGTTATCTTTTCGTAAGGCAGATATCGTGTTGGATACGGTGCCTCACTATAACTTTTCAACTGTCACGTCATTATTTATGCAGGAAAATGTTGTCGCTGTGTGCCGTAAAGACCATCCTCGTTTGGATAAATTGCTCACACGGGAACAGATGGAACATGAAACATTTACAGGGTTAAATGTGAAGAGCGAAAGTTTGCAGCGCATTCAGCAGTCCATCAGGAATAATCTCGGTGAGCGGACCTTTTCTTTCACCAGCGATTCGATTTTGCTGAATTCTGCTATTTCTGAAAAATCGAACAGCATCAGTTTTGTACCTGAAGGATTCATGGATAAGTTTGGCGAAAGTCTTGATCTGAAACGCCTTGAATGTGACTTCCAGATTGAACCCTGCAACGTTTACATGAGTTATAAGAAAAGCGCACTGACGAACGAGCATTTCATCAATCTAATTAATCTTATCGAAAAAGACGTTTTCATCTCCACAGAGTCTCAAATAACGGGTGCAAGTTCCCTTATTTATGGGGGCTGATATTCCCAGCCCACTGGCTGATAATATCACCTACAACCGGCGTATTGATTGCTGTACACGAATAAATCATATAAACAGGCAACGGGTTGAGCGGTATTTCATTCGCGAGCGTTTTAAGATGAAATGTGGCGTTGAATTTTTCAAATAACCAAACCGGTATAACGCCAATTTTATCAGATGAACCTATTACTGAAAGTAGTGCAAATAATGAATCGCTCTTCATCGAAGATATACGTTCCTGAACTACAGTGTCTGCCTCGGCTCTGCTTTGCAAGAACATATTACAGAGCCTTTCAAAGGTGACAAATGTCTCACACTTGGAGTTTGCACTGGTCAGTTCATAGGTTAACCGCGGGTGATGTACAGAACAAACAAAACACAGCGGTTCGCTCATCATCTTCTGGCTGACCATCTGAGGATTAATACTGCGAGCGAACTCGAAAGTGATATCCGGCATAACATCCGTTGCCCATGTTTCTTTATAATCATTGGCCGGGGTGGCTGATTTGTGCAAAATTTCGCACCCCTTTTGCATTAGCCAGATAAATTCGGATAAAGAGGGCAGAAGTCGCATTGAAAGATACGGGGACGCATGGATAATGATTTTGCTTTTTACTTTATCTACGGCCACTTTAGCAACTTCACGATGCACACTGTCAAAACTCACACTAATGGAGGCATAAAATTGAGCCGCTTCCTGTGTCGGCGTAAAGTGCTGACCCTCACGAAAAAATAACGGGTCGTCAAAATAATCGCGTAATTTTCCCAATGCCAGAGAGACCGATGATTGCGTCATATTTAATATCAACGCCGCTTTACTCACGCTTTTATGCCTGTATATTTCAATAAATATTGGCAAAAGATTCAGATCTAATTTTTTTCTGGCACGGGAAGTTGACCGTTCCAAACCGAGAATACTTCGCAAAGAATCATTCTTATCGACACGCATGTTGATTACACCTGTTTAGCATAGGTTCCGGGTTTTTTATCTTAGCGAATAAATTGTTTCACTGTTGTCAATTAAAACTCCCACTGATTTATTGATTTCAATCATATCGCTATAGTCATGTTTCCGATGAGTACATGATAAACGCCCAGTAATACATTGATAAGGTTTATAACCATCTATCTTTGGATAGCTTTTCTCTGAGCACAATAAATATAAAAACAACACTCCATTAATGGACGGTTTTTAAATTTTCATTTCGGTATCATTTAATGATAAGTTACCATTATTGGATGGTACATCTCATTATATTCACAAGCTTTATATATTTCTGCATACCCCCCAGACGCTGATAAGTAAAAGGCGTAGAGCCGGTGGCTATGCGATGTTTATCCCCCACATTAACGGCCTAAAATAATGAATGCTCCTAAGAATACTCATTCTGCACACAGTCAGCGCGGCCTTTTAGAAAAACCGCTGGCAGAAATCCAGCGTCTTATTGAATGCCTGCTACCGGCTGCAACACAGGTAGATACCCGTAAAGGGGGGGCGATAAACCTGATGAAACAGGGTAAAAACAACACTGAATTTTTTGTTATCCTGCTTATTTCTGGTGAGATTGAGTTGCACAGAACGGCATCGAATAATCTGTTATTTGCCACCGCGTGTGGACATAATATATTTGGCTTGCTGGGTTCATCTTTTCGTTTTAATACCTACAAATTTATTCCTTCGAAAGACAGTGAGATCTATATTCTGCCCAGACAGGAGGCCATTGACATCATTGTAAAAAACACGCTTATTCGCGAAGTGCTGACCTACCATTCTTTTATCGCCGACATTCAGTCAAAGGGTGGTAATCTTTTAATAAACAGGAGTGCCTATGAAATTGTATGCGCATTGTTACTGGAGCTTGCCGATGTGCAGGAAGCAAAACGACTAAAGATAAGCGTGGCGAATTATATTCTTGATCGCAGTAATCTGGCGCGCAGTGGGGTGATGAAGATATTATCTGATCTGCGCACGGGTGGCTATATCGATATTACTTATGGAAAGCTCATCTGCGTCAATAAGCGTTTCCCTACCGTGTATTGATTCTTCATTCTGATGATAAATCCGAGGCTTATATCAGTCTTAAATTAATCAGCAGTAATTTCCAGATCACCTCTGCCCAATAGACTTCTGACTGAAACCCTGAGTTCTAAGCGCCCCCGCTTGCGGCTGGAGCTGAATCAATATCCGTTCGAGAAACGCATCAAAATAAGCGTTGCCAATTATATTTTGGATCGCAGTAATCTGGCCCGAAGTGGAGTGATGAAGATCCTCGCCGCACTGCGGGTAGGGGAGTTTGTCGATATTCAACGAGGCAAACTCATTAGCGTGTTAAAGAAATTCCCAAGCGATTAAAAAATCGTCTGCTACTTTTTAGTTTTGACGCGTGCTGGGGAAACGTATGTCTAGTTCTGTCCACGGATAATCCAGCATATCAGTCGTCAATACTTCAGAAACTTTCCTCAGTGTGAATAGTTCAGACGCCTCCTACATATTTGCAGTACGCAACTGTCTGTTCATCGCGAAAAAATTCCTGCAAAATCAGCCCATTAGTATTATTTTTTAGAAAATATTTTTCTTAAAAACTAACCTCAAAAGTAAGGGGTCGGATGTACAGAGCAATCGTGGTTGATGATTATCCGGTAGTCCGTCTGGCGGTGGGCATGTTGCTTCAACGCGGCGATATCGAGGTGGTCGGCGAAACGGGCAACGGACTGGAAGCCGTGCAGCTGGCGAAAAGCCTGCAACCGAATATTGTGATCCTCGATATTTCGATCCCGAAACTTGACGGCCTTGAGGTCATCGGCCGTTTACGCCTGCTGGAGGTACCGGTGAAAGTGCTGGTGCTGACGTCCCAGTCGGCCTCTTCCTTCTCCGCTCGTTGCCGTCAGGCCGGCGCCAGGCTTTATTACTAAAACGGAAGAACTCAGCGATTTGCTGGATGCCATCAAGGCTATTCGCGCCGGTTACAGCTATTTCCCGCACGTTACTCAACCACCGAACGCCGCCGGATCATTTCGGCGACGTTCATGTGGCATAACGAAAAAATAAGGCGGGGTTTATTGCGACTGTTTTTGCGCGGTAAAGCGGCGGAAGACTTCCAGCGTTTCATCGCTGACGTGATGTTCGACGCCCTCGGCGTCCAGACGGGCGGTCTCTGCACTTATCCCAAGCGCGATAAAGAACGCTTCCACCACGTTATGACGTTCGCGGTTTTCCGCCGCCAGCTTCTCGCCTTCCGGCGTCAGAAATGTGCCGCGGTAGGGCAGCTGATGAACTAGCCCGGCGTTCGCCAGCCGTTTCAGCGTTTTCGCCACGGTCGGCTGCGAAACGCCTAAGCGCGCAGCCAAATCGACCTGACGAGCCTCACCGAATTCGTGGATCAGATCCGAAATCAGCTCCACGTAATCATCCATTAATTCCCGGCGATGCGCCTCGCGCACCTGTAAAAAACCCTGAGCGTGTTCTTCAACATCCAGCAACGGATTTAATTTTTTCTCTTTCACAACGCCTGCCTCTTTCTTGCTCAACGGTTTCTTACCGCCGTCGCTAAGCCGCGACAACGAACCGCATTGTAAACCAACTCCACATATCTACCAATTTCTGCAAACTTTGCCTTGGCTATGGAGTATAGCCTATGCTATATCTGAATAATAAAGCGCCTATTGATACACAGAGTGACAGGAGAGAATTCATGGGAAATGGACACTACATCGCGAAACACCTGAGTCATTCGCCGTTTCGTTTGCGCCTTATGCTGATTGGCATGATTGTCGCGCTGATCACCGGTAACGCAACGGCGGCGGAAAAAGACAAAAAAAAGTTCAAAGTGGTGACGACCTTCACGGTGATCCAGGACATCGCGCAGAACGTCGCCGGTGATGCCGCCACCGTTGAGTCGATCACCAAGCCTGGTGCTGAAATCCATGATTATCAGCCGACGCCGCGCGACATCGTCAAAACGCAGTCCGCCGATCTGATCCTGTGGAACGGTTTTAACCTCGAACGCTGGTTCGGGCGTTTCTTTGCCAATATCAAGAATGTGCCGTCCGTGACGGTCACCGACGGCATCGCACCACTGCCGATCCAGGAAGGGCCATACCTCGGTAACCCGAATCCGCACGCGTGGATGTCAGCGAAAAACGCGCTGGTGTACGTCGAGAACATCCGTGCCGCGCTGGTGAAATACGATCCTGAAAACGCCTCGACTTACGACCGCAATGCCAAAAGTTACGCCGAAAAAATTACGCAGCTGGATGCACCGCTGCGCGAACGTCTTTCTAAAATTCCTGCGCAGCAGCGTTGGTTAGTGACCAGCGAAGGTGCGTTCAGTTATCTGGCGAAAGATTATGATTTGAAAGAAGCTTATCTGTGGCCGATTAATGCTGAAGAGCAGGGCACGCCGCAGCAGGTGAAAAAACTTATCGATCTGGTGCGTCAGCAAAATATTCCGGTGGTGTTCAGTGAAAGCACCATTTCGGATAAGCCGGCGAAACAGGTCAGTAAGGAAACCGGCGCTAAATACGGCGGCGTGCTTTACGTCGATTCGCTTTCCACTGCCGACGGCCCGGTGCCGACTTACATCGATTTGCTGAAAGTGACAGTGGGTACCATCGCCGAAGGGTTTGACCAATGAATGACAGCGCGCTGCATCTCGACGTTGACAACATTTCGGTGACCTATAACAACGGTCACACCGCCATTGAAGAGGCGTCCTTCCGCCTTCGTGGCGGGTCGATTTGTGCGCTGCTCGGCGTCAACGGCAGCGGCAAATCGACCCTGTTTAAAACCATCATGGGCATTATCCGCCCGACGCAGGGCAGCGTGACGCTTGACGGCCTGAACGTTGCCAAAGCGCTAAAGCAAAACCTGATCGCTTACGTGCCGCAGTCCGAGGAAGTGGACTGGAATTTCCCGGTACTGGTGCGGGATGTCGTGATGATGGGGCGCTACGGCAAAATGTCGTTTTTACGTATTCCCTCGCAGGAGGATAAAAAACAGGTGGCGTCGGCGCTGGCGCGTGTCGGCCTGACTGAACTGGCGCAGCGTCAGATTGGCGAGCTTTCCGGCGGCCAGAAAAAACGCGTGTTTCTGGCGCGGGCACTGGCCCAGCAGGGGCGGGTCATGCTGCTCGACGAGCCTTTCACCGGTGTCGATATCAAAACCGAAAATGCCATTATCGAGCTGCTGCGCCAGTTGCGTGAAGAAGGCCACCTGATTCTGGTCTCCACGCACAACATCGCCAGCGTGCCGGATTTCTGCGACCGTGTGGTGCTGATAAACCGCACGGTCATCGCCGCCGGTTCGCTCGAAACCACGTTCACCCATCGTAATCTCGAAAATACCTTTGGCGGAGCACTGCGCAACATCAGCTATCTGATTGAAAAAGACGCCATGCCTGAAACCGTTTCACCGGTAAGGCGGGTGAAATGATCGACCTGCTGCTGGAGCCTTTTCACTACAACTACATGGTGAAAGCCATCTGGGTCAGCGCGGGCGTCGGCGCGGTGTGTGCGTTTTTATCGGCGTATCTGATGCTCAAAGGCTGGTCGCTGATGGGCGATGCGCTGTCGCATTCTGTTGTTCCGGGCGTGGCGGGCGCGTATGCGCTGGGTTTCCCGTACGCCATCGGCGCATTCGGCACCGGCATTCTGGCGGCGCTTTCCATGACGCTGCTGCGCCATTTTACTAAGTTGCGCGAAGACGCGATCATCGGCTTCGTATTCTCCACCTTCTTCGCACTCGGTTTGCTGCTGGTGTCGCTCAATCCGACGTCGGTAAACGTCCAGTCGATCCTGTTCGGCAACATTTTGGGCATCGATGACGCGGATATTTTGCAGGTGCAAATCATCGTCGGCGTTTCCCTGCTGGTACTGTGCGTCATCTGGCGCGACTTGCTGGCGGTATTTTTTGATGAAGCGCACGCGCGCTCGGTGGGCCTGTCGCCGCTGTGGCTGAAGGTCATCTTCTTCACTATTTTCAGTGCATGCAGCGTGGCGGCGTTACAAACCGTCGGCGCGATCCTGGTCATCGCGATGGTGATCACCCCCGGCGCAACGGCGTATCTGCTCTCAGATCGTTTCTCCCATTTACTGATTATTTCCGTTGCCATCGGTGCTGTAACCAGCGCGGTCGGCGCATGGCTCAGTTATTACCTCGATGGCGCAACCGGTGGGGTAATCGTCTGCCTGCAAACCACGGTCTTCCTGCTGGCGTTTCTGTTCGCGCCGAAACACGGCTGGCTGGTGAATCATTTCCGCATTAAACGGGCAGGGAGCCGCGCATGATGAGCTGGATGGATATCCTGATGGAGCCAATGAGCTTCGACTTTATGCAGCGCGCACTGCTGACGGCCGCCGCCACCAGCATCGTCTGCGCCATTTTCTCCTGTTTTTTGGTGCTCAAAGGCTGGTCGCTGATGGGCGATGCTATCTCTCACGCCGTGCTGCCCGGTGTGGTGCTGGCGTATCTGGCGGGGATCCCGCTGGTCATCGGCGCGTTCGGCTCCGGCCTGTTTTGCGCGGTGGCTACCGGTTTCATCAAAGAGCATTGCCGCGTAAAAGAAGATTCGGTGATGGGCATTGTCTTCTCCGGCATGTTCGCCGCCGGTCTGGTACTGTTTTCGCGGGTCAATACCGAGCAGCATCTGAGCCATATTCTGTTTGGCAATGTGCTCGGCGTGACCGACAGCGAAATGCTGCAAACGCTGATCATTGCTGGTGTTGTTACGCTGGCGATCGTCATTAAATTCAAAGATCTGATGCTGTTTTGCTTCGACCCGGTGCAGGCGAAAGTCATCGGCCTGCCGGTGCGTTTCTACCACTACGCGCTATTGTGTATGCTGGCGCTGACCATCGTCGCGGCACTTCAGGCGGTCGGCGTGGTGCTGGTGGTGGCGATGCTGATCACACCCGGTATTACCGCCTTTCTGTTGTGTAAAACGCTGCCGAAGATGATCGTGGTCTCCGTGACGGCGTCACTCACCGCCGCCGTTACCGGCACGTTTATCAGCTTTTATATTGATGCCGCCACCGGCCCGACGATTGTGTTGATTCAGGCGGCGATTTTCCTGCTGGCGCTGACCGTTCATCTGTTGCGCAAACCCGTTAAACCGCGTCAGTCCGCACCGAATGCTTAGTGTTGCGGGCAGAGTTTTGCGATTCTGTACGCCGGACAACTTTCTGAGAGACGCCAATGACCCAACAATTTGCTCCTGTCGAACTTGCAAAAGCCTATCGGCTGATTAACCACGGGGCGACCGCGCTGGTTTCTGCCCATCATGCGGGCGTGGACAACGTGATGTCCGCTTCGTGGGTATGTGGACTGGATTTCAAACCGGCAAAACTGACCGTGGTGCTGGATAAAATCGCCATAACCCGTGAGCTTATCGAGCAGAGCGAAGCCTTTGTGATTCAGGTGCCTGCCGTGGCACAGCTGCAAATGACCTACGATCTCGGTAACCGCACGTTGCGTGACGATGCCGATAAACTGGCGAAGTGCGGTACAGAATTGTTCCGCATGGAAGGTCAGGGCGATTTACCGTTCGTTGCTGGCTGTACCGCATGGCTGGCGTGTAAGCTAATCCCCGAGCCGCACAACCAGGAGGCACATGATTTGTTTATTGGCGAGATTGTCGGCGCATGGGCCGATACGCGCGTTTTCAAGGACGGACACTGGCATTTCGAAGAAGCCGATCCGTCCCTGCGCAGCCTGCACTACATCGCGGGGGGCCAGTTCTACGCCACCGGTGAAGCGCTCAACGCCGATACTGAGCTGAAATAACGCCTTCTTTCATTTATTCAGCGGCTTTAGTACCACGCCGCTGGCTACCTGACCCATAAAGGCCTACCATCTTTGGGCAACAGGTTTTTAACGACCTGTTTAGAACGACCCTGGTTTTTTGAAGTTCCATGCAAGAAGAGTTAAGGATTGTTATGAGCGAAGTTGAAAGTTCGATGAGTATTGGCGACAGCTTTACCGTCAAGAACGGCTCAACCCACGAAATCACTGGCTTTGTGAAGAAAGGCGAAAGAATTTACCCGACGATCAAAACTGATCACGGCAATTCAAACTTCACTTTCATCAAAGAAATTGTTTCAGTGCAAAAAGCGTAACGTTAACGACCTTACCGAAGATCGCGGCCTGTTGTCTCCAAACGCAGAGCAGGCTGCGTGACGGTGTGAGTCTTTCTTTATTCCATAATTTTCTTTGTTTTATTATTTGTTAATCTTCGAACTCATTTCATTATATCACCGGGGGTTTCATGCACTCTCCTATTTTTTACTGCGTTTAATTCGGTGAATATCTTTTATTAAATGATTCCAATAAATGTTCTTGCTAACAGGTAGGAATATTAATTTTGAACTGAAAGGATGCGTCATGAATAAAATTTACCGTATTGTCTGGAATAGTCAGTTATGCCGTTTGGTAGTCACGTCTGAATTAGGGCGTGCGAAAATAAAAGGGACGGGCAGAAAGCGGATAGCGTGAAAGATGAAAGCGGCACACAGATTGAATCCGCCGGTAACGACGCGGTTCACAGCCGCCTGACTCTGGGGATAAAATACGCTTTCTAAGCCGCCGCGTTAACGGTTATGCAAAGGGCTTCAGATGGAAATCAGAAGCCTTTTTTCATGAAGATCATTGCGTTTCGCAGCCTTCGCCCTGAATGCTATTTATTGCGCTGCAAATGGTAATCCACGTGGTATTCGTTGGCGTTGCGGATCATCACCGAGTAGTTGATGTAATCGCCGGTGTCGCTGTAAGACAACGACGCCAGGCGTAGCAGAGGCGTGCCTTCAGCGATGTGGAACAGGGCTGCGACCGTGCTGTCGGCGAGTATCGGGCTGAAGCTCTCGTAGTTCCCGGCAATGCAGATGTGGCATTCGTCTTCGATGTAAGAAAACTTCGAGCCTTCCAGATGCTTCACGGAAAGATTGCTGAATAACCGGCCAGGCATGTAGCTGTCTTCCAGCACCAGCGGTTTGCCTTCGACCGACCGAAGGCGGCGGGAATAGTAGATGCGTTCGTCGGTTTTGATCCGTAACTGGCTGGCGATGGCCGGGGGTGCCCCCATTATCTTAAACTCCAGCACTTCGCTCACCGTCGGGCGCCCCAGTTGTTTCATCAGTTCACAAAAGCCCATCAGCCCGCGCGTTTCATGCTGGACATCTTTCTGCGCGACGAAGGTTCCGCTGCCGTGGCAGCGACGTACCAGCCCCCATTCGATCAGCAAATCCACCGCCTTTCGCAGCGTCATACGAGAGACGCCAAACTCAGCGGCCAGTTTTTTTTCACTGGGCAGCGCGTCACCGATGCCAAAATCGGCAGAGTTAATGCGAATTCTTAAGCGTTCAGCAAGCGTTTTGTAGATCACCGGCAGACCTCTTTCTCCATGAGCGAATTCCCGTAACCGCGCCCTGAAAGCCGGTTACGCCTCTGTAAATCCTCAATAACTCGTCTTTGTCGTGCGGGTTTTTCTGACCCGCCAATTTCAGTGTATAGAAAAAGCCCGAAAAGTAGATCACTTCACTCGCAGAAAAAGCATGAATGCGATCACGAAACCATTAATCATTTTGCGACCTTATTTATTATTATTCCTACTCTCTGATCAGAAAATAAAAAACGTTATCAAAAACATCTTAATAAAAAACTCTGACCCCCGAAGTACAATGAGGATTATATATGCTCAGTCAAATTCAACGTTTTGGCGGTGCGATGTTTACGCCGGTATTATTGTTTCCGTTTGCCGGAATGGTGGTGGGCATCGCGATTATGCTGCAAAATCCCATGTTTATGGGAGAAACGCTCACCTCACCTGATAATCTATTTGCTCAAATCGTTCATATTATTGAAGAAGGCGGCTGGACAGTATTTCGTAATATGCCGCTGATCTTCGCCGTCGGCCTGCCAATCGGGCTGGCGAAACAGGCGCAAGGACGTGCCTGTCTGGCAGCACTGGTCAGTTTTATGACCTGGAATTATTTAATTAATGCGATGGGATTAACCTGGGGGGATTATTTCGGCGTTAATTTTAATGTCGAACCCGGCGGACAAAGTGGTCTGGCGATGATCGCCGGAATTAAAACGCTCGATACCAGTATTATTGGTGCGATTATTATTTCTGGTCTTGTCACCTCAATACATAATCATTTTTTTGATAAACAACTTCCGGTCTTCCTTGGTATTTTTCAGGGCAGCTCCTTCGTGGTGATTATCGCTTTCTTGCTGATGATCCCCTGCGCCTGGCTGACGCTGCTGTTATGGCCGAAGGTGCAGACCGGCATCCTCTCGATGCAGCATTTTATGCTGGTGTCCGGCTCGCTCGGCGTCTGGGTATACACCTTCCTCGAACGCATTCTGATCCCTACCGGCTTGCATCACTTCGTTTATGGTCCCTTTGTCTTTGGCCCGGCGGCAGTCGAAGGCGGCATCCAGGTTTACTGGGCTGAGCACTTACAGGCCTTCAGCCAGAGTACTGAGCCGCTGAAAGCGTTATTCCCGCAAGGTGGATTCGCGTTGCACGGTAATTCGAAAGTCTTCGGCTCGGTTGGTATTGCGATGGCGATTTACGCCACAGCGGCACCGGAAAACCGCGTAAAAGTGGCGGGTCTGTTGATCCCGGCCACGCTTACTGCCGTGCTGGTCGGTATTACTGAACCGCTGGAATTCACCTTCCTGTTCATCTCACCGCTGTTGTTTGCTGTCCATGCGCTGCTGGCCGCCACGGTAGCAACGCTGATGTACATGGCAGGCGTGGTCGGCAACATGGGCGGCGGCCTGCTCGACCAGTTTCTGCCGCAAAACTGGATCCCGATGTATCACAATCATGCCTCAATGATGTACATCCAAATCGGGATCGGGCTGGTGTTCACCGGCGTCTGGTTCCTGGTGTTCCGCACGTTGATCCTGCGTCTCAACCTGAAAACACCGGGGCGTGAAAACAGCGAGATCAGGCTCTACAGCAAAGCCGATTATCAGGCACAGAAAAATGCCACAGGGCGTGCGCCCGGCAGCCCGGCGCCGTCCTCCGCACAGGGTCAGGCAGCAGGTTATCTGCAGGCGCTCGGCGGCCACGGCAACATTCTCGACCTTAACAACTGCGCGACGCGGCTGCGCATCACGCTCGGCGACATGGCGCTGACTCAAAGTGACGACATCTTCAAAACCCTCGGCGCACACGGCGTGGTGCGGCGCGGCAATGCCATTCAGGTCATCGTGGGTCTGCACGTACCTCAGGTGCGGGACCAGATTGAAACACTCATGAAGCAAGACGCTTTCACACAATCATCCACATCCGGGGCGCGTTCCCCGACAGAAACATCCCTTACGGAGGCAGTATGATGAAGAAATTTTCAGTAGTCGTGGCAGGTGGTGGCAGCACATTTACACCCGGTATCGTTCTGATGTTACTGGCGAATCAGGAAAGATTTCCGCTGCGGGCCATCAAGTTTTATGACAACGACGGCGCACGTCAGGAAATTGTTGCACAAGCGTGCAAGGTGATCCTCAAAGAGCAGGCACCGGATATCGAATTTAGTTACACCACGGATCCGCAAGCGGCGTTCACGGATGTAGATTTTGTGATGGCACACATCCGCGTCGGCAAATACCCGATGCGTGAAAAAGACGAAAAAATCCCATTGCGTCACGGCGTGGTCGGGCAGGAAACCTGCGGACCGGGCGGGATCGCCTACGGCATGCGCTCAATCGGCGGCGTGCTGGAAATTGTCGATTACATGGAAAAATATTCGCCGAACGCCTGGATGCTAAATTATTCGAATCCGGCTGCTATCGTGGCAGAAGCAACCCGCCGTCTGCGCCCGCACTCGAAGATCCTTAATATTTGCGATATGCCGATCGGCATTGAAGGGCGCATGGCCGAGATTGCCGGACTGAAATCACGCAAGGAAATGCGCGTCCGATATTACGGTCTGAATCACTTCGGCTGGTGGACGTCGATTGAAGATGCACAGGGCAACGATCTGATGCCAAAAATTCGCGAACATGTCGCCAAATACGGCTATGTGCCACACACCGGTGAGCAAGGGGTGGAAGCCAGCTGGAATGATACGTTCGCCAAAGCCAAAGATGTCTGGGCGCTGGACCCGTCCACTTTCCCGAACACATATCTGAAATATTACTTGTACCCGGACTACGTGGTCGCTCATGCCAATCCGGAACATACCCGCGCCAATGAGGTGATGGAGCACCGCGAAAAACACGTGTTCAGTTCCTGCGCCGCCATTATTGAGGCCGGGAAATCTTCTGCCGGTGAACTGGAAATTGACGAGCACGCGTCTTATATCGTCGATCTGGCAACCGCCATCGCATTCAATACGCAGGCAAGAATGCTGCTGATTGTGCCGAACGAGGGCGCTATCAGCAATTTCGACCCGGAAGCGATGGTGGAAATTCCATGTCTGGTGGGCAGCCGCGGGCCAGAACCGCTGACAGTCGGTAAGATCCCGCTGTTCCAACACGGGCTGATGAGCCAGCAGGTGGCGGTGGAAAAACTGGTGGTCGAAGCCTGGGTGGAGAAATCCTACCTGAAACTGTGGCAGGCAATCACGCTCTCGAAAACCGTGCCGAGCGCGTCCGTCGCCAAAGCGATTCTGGATGACCTGATCGAAGCCAATAAAGACTACTGGCCAGAATTGAAATAACGCAGGATGTAATGAGAAGAACGGCGCAGCCTTAGAGGTGGCGCCGTTTTTTTTAACTGAGTCAAATAAGCGGTGAAAGGCCTTTTTGCCATCACCGCCGCGATCTGCTTCAAAAAGAACGGCAATCATAAAAATGGCTCCTGTTTGTATATTTCAGGCGCCGATTATGAAGACTGACAGCAGTGATGCTTCGGTGTTTAACGAAATGTGGATGTTGGCGGGATTATGGTGTGGCTGTATTCACTCGCTGAGTGAAATATCTAAAATGCCTGACCACAAAACGCTGCCAGTTCTTTGGCATCCGGCAGGGTGGTCATCGCGCCACGCGCTGTCGTCGCCAGTGCGCCGCAGGCCAGTGCCTGACGGATAATGTCGCGCCACGCGTCGTCCGACGCCAACGGCCAGTTGTTCGCCAGCCCGGCCAGTAAACCCGCGACAAACGCATCGCCCGCACCGGTGGTATCCAACGCTTTTACTTTTGGTGCCGGATACTGCATCAGTGAGGCATCCTGTTTCCGGTATACCGATACCCCATCTTTTCCCTGCGTGACCAGCAGCAGTTGCGGATCGTGACGCTGGCAAAGTCGCAAAATTCCTTCGGAAAGCAGCGATTCCCCGGTGAGATATTCCAGTTCATCCTCTGATACCTTGATTACATCCGCCAGCGACAGCGCCTGCTCGAGACATACGCGTAACTGATTTTCGTCCGGCCACAGGTCATGGCGGATATTCGGGTCAAAACACACATGGCCACCGGCAGCTTTCATCTGTGCCATGGCTAAAAACGCCGACGAACGGGAAGGTTCGGCGGAAAGCGAAATCGAACACAGGTGCAAAAACTGACCCGCTTTGAACCCCGGAATATCGGTGGATTGCAGGAACAGATCGGCACTTGGCCGCACCATAAACGTGAACGAACGCTCGCCGTCGGCGTCGTTTTCCACCACGACGGTGGAGGTGCGGTGGTGGGGATCGCGGTGCATGAAATCAGTATTGACGGCTTCATCATCCAGCGTTTTTCGCAAAAATGCGCCGAAAGGATCATCGCCCACGCGGCCAATAAACGCGCTTTCGCCGCCAAGACGGCTGATGCCCACTGCGACGTTCGCCGGTGCGCCGCCCGGACACTTCAGTAAAAGATCGCCATCTTCGGGGATTAAATCCACTACTGCATCGCCCAACACCCAAACCCGGTTCTTCATCTTCATTCCCTTTTTTAGATTCCTGAAAAATTGCTTGCCGATAAAGTAGAAGAACCGGTTTAGCTAATCAAGCACAAACGAATTTTTAAGATTTAGTGATGAATTGCCAGCAAGATCACAATTCCACGTTAAGACCAGAGAACTTCATTGCCTAAAGCGGGGCGAGGTGATTATTGTGCTCAGGAAAACCAGTTTAGCAATTTAGCTAAACGGTTTTACTCATAATAATAAAGCTTCCTCTGAAGGATAAAAATGATGATGAAACCTCGCTATCTGGCTGTTGCTGTTGGACTTATTCTTTCTTCTGCGGCTCAGGGGGCGGACATTTCCGCCAGTGCTATTGAAGCCCGCTTCAATGCCATGGAAAAACGTTTGCAGCAGGCGGAAAGTCGCGCAGCAAAAGCCGAAGCCCGTGCGACCCAGGCTGAACAACAGGTTAAACAACTCGAAACACGCACTGCCAGTAATGAACAGCAAACCCGTCAGGTGGCAAAAACGGCTGAAATTACCCAGCAGCAAACCGCCGACGTGGCTAAACGTACCGAAACATTAGCCAGCAATACCAAAAGCAGCGACAGCGACAACAGCGGATTTAAATTCACCGGTTACGCACGTTCTGGCGTCATCATGAATGATTCCGGCACCTCGACCGAAAGCGGCCCGTATGTCACGCCAGCCGGACAAACTGGCGGTGCAGTCGGGCGTCTGGGTAACGAAAATAACACCTACGTTGAGGTTAATCTGGAACACAACCAGACGATGGCCAGCGGTGCGACTTCCCGTTATAAAGTGATGCTGGCGGACGGGCAGCGCAGCTACAACGACTGGACCGGCGCGACCAGCGATCTGAATATTCGTCAGGCGTTTGTCGAGCTTGGCTCGCTGCCGACTTTCACCGGCCCGTGGAAAGACTCAACGCTGTGGGCGGGTAAACGCTTCGACCGCGACAACTTCGATATTCATTTCCTCGATTCCGACATCATTTTCCTCGCCGGTACCGGTGGCGGGATTTATGACGTGAAGTGGAGTGAGAATCTGAAAAGTAACTTCTCGCTTTACGGGCGTAACTTCGACGATCTCGACGATAACAACAACAGCAATGACGACACGCGTATTGAGAACTACATTGTCACGGCGAATAACTACGCCGGACCGTTCCAGTGGATGGTCAGCGGGCTGCGCGCCAAAAATAATCAGGATCGTGAAAACACCGGCACACAGGGCGTCACTAATGCGGCGGATACCGGCTTCCACACGATGCTGGCGTACCACGGCGAGAGCTTCTACGGCCTGCGTGAAGGGACATCGACCACCGCGTTGCTTTACGGCCACGGTTTAGGGGCAGAAGTGAAAGCCCTCGGCTCGGATGGTCATCTGACCGACGACGCCAGCACCGTGCGACTGGCCACCTATGGCATCACGCCACTGAGTAAAAACTGGAGTATTGCTCCGGCCATCCTCGCCCAGCAGAGTAAAGACCGCTATGTTTCCGGCGATGATTATCAGTGGCTGACCTTCAACACCCGTCTGATCCAGCAGATCACCGAAAACTTTGAGCTGGCCTATGAAGGCAGCTATCAGTACATGGATCTCGATCCGCAGGGCTATAAAGATAACAACAACGTGAAAGGCGGATTCTACAAACTGACGTTCGCGCCGACGTTAAAGGTCGGCGATATCAGCGACATGCTGAGCCGTCCGGAAATCCGCTTCTTCGCAAGCTATATGGACTGGAGCCACAAGCTCGACAGCTACTCTTCCAGCGATTCGTTTGGCACGGACGGTTTCACCTCCGGCGGACAGTGGAACTTCGGGATCCAGATGGAAACCTGGTTCTGATAAACAGGGTTTGAATCACCATGACGCGCCTGAGTTGCCTGGGCGCTGTCACACAGGGTAAGACAAGGAACATTATGAATATCAATGCAATCGCGACAGAACTGCTCCCTTTGCTGGGCGGTAAAGACAATATCGCCAGCGCCGCACACTGCGCGACGCGTCTGCGGCTGGTGCTGGTAGATGACAGCCTGATCAACAAAAACGCTATCGGGAAAGTGGAAGGCGTAAAGGGTTGCTTCAGCAACGCCGGACAGATCCAGATTATTTTTGGTACCGGGCTGGTGAACAAAGTTCACGCCGAGTTCATCAAAGTGGCAGGCATCGGTGAGTCGAGTAAATCAGAAGCGGCTAACATTGCGGCGCAAAAACTGAATCCGTTCCAGCGCATTGCGCGCGTGCTGTCGAACATCTTCGTGCCAATCATTCCGGCAATCGTGGCATCCGGTCTGCTGATGGGGCTGCTCGGCATGGTGAAAACCTATGGCTGGGCAAACCCGGAGAGCGCGATTTTTATTATGCTCGACATGTTCAGTTCGGCGGCGTTTATCATTTTGCCGATCCTGATCGGTTTCACCGCCGCGCGCGAATTTGGCGGTAACCCGTTCCTCGGCGCGACGCTCGGCGGCATCCTGACGCACCCCGCGCTGACCAACGCCTGGGGCGTCGCCAGCGGTTTCCACACCATGAATTTCTTCGGGATGGAGATTGCGATGATTGGCTATCAGGGCACGGTGTTCCCTGTGCTGCTGGCGGTCTGGTTTATGAGCTTCATTGAAAAACGTCTGCGCAAAATCATTCCTGACGCGCTGGATTTGATCCTGACGCCGTTTCTCACCGTGATCATCTCCGGCTTTATCGCTTTCCTGATTATCGGTCCTGCCGGTCGCGCGCTGGGTGATGGCATCTCCTTTATCCTCAGCACCTTAATCACTCACGCGGGCTGGGTGGCGGGGCTTGTCTTCGGCGGATTGTATTCGGTGATCGTCATCACCGGTATTCACCACAGCTTCCATGCGATTGAAGCCGGGCTGCTGGGCAACCCGAATATCGGCGTGAATTTCCTGCTGCCGATCTGGTCGATGGCGAACGTGGCACAGGGGGGGGCCTGCCTGGCGGTATACTTCAAAACCCGCGATGCAAAAATTAAAGCGATTGCCGTACCGTCTGCCTTCTCTGCCATGTTAGGTATTACCGAGGCGGCGATATTCGGGATCAACCTGCGCTTTATGAAACCGTTCATCGCCGCCTTAGCCGGTGGTGCGCTGGGTGGTGCGTGGGTAGTGGCGATGCACGTCAACATGACTGCCGTCGGCCTGACCGGTATCCCGGGTCTGGCGATTGTGCAGGCCAGTTCGATGCTCAGCTATCTCATCGGCTTAGTGATTGCCTTTGGCAGCGCATTCCTGCTTTCCCTGTTGCTCAAATACAAAACGGAGAGTGAATAATGTCGGAAGTCAGTTTGCTGAAACAGGCGTTGCGCAGCGTGGTGGCGGGGCAGGTTAAAGCCGCCGCCGACCCGTACCGCCCAGGCTGGCATCTCGCGCCGCCGGTCGGTTTGCTCAATGATCCGAACGGATTTGGGCAGCATAAGGGCCGCTATCATCTGTTCTATCAGTGGAATCCTCTGGCCTGCGCGCACGGCGCGAAGTTCTGGGGACACTGGAGTTCGGCAGATTTACTGCACTGGCGTCATGAGCCGCTGGCGCTGGCACCGGCGCAGGAGTATGAATCGCACGGCTGCTATTCAGGTTCGGCGGTGGTGGACAACGGCCAGCTGACGCTGGTTTATACCGGTAACGTAAAATACCCGGACGGCAGCCGCACGGCGTTTCAGTGTCTGGCGCGTGAAAACGAACGCGGTGAATTTGATAAAACCGGGCCGGTGCTGGATTTACCCGCCGGTTATACCGGTCACGTGCGTGACCCGAAAGTCTGGCAGCACGATGGTCAGTGGTATATGGTGCTCGGCGCGCAGGATCTCAACCTGCAAGGAAAGGTGCTGTTGTTGCGATCCGACGATTTGCTGGCGTGGGAATCTCTCGGTGAAATCGCCGGTTCCGGCCTGAACGGGCTGGGCGAATTCGGCTATATGTGGGAATGCCCGGATCTGTTTAGCATCGCCGGTAGCGATGTGCTGATCTGCTGCCCGCAGGGGTTAGCGGCGCAATCGGACCGCTACCTGAACACCTTCCAGTCGGGCTATTTCGTCGGTCAACTGGATTACGCCACCGGGAAGTTTCCGCACGGCGATTTCCACGAGCTGGATCACGGGTTCGAATTCTATGCGCCGCAAACCACACAGACCGACGATGGCCGCCGCCTGTTGATTGGCTGGATGGGTATTCCGGACGGCGATGAGTTTTATCAGCCGACGATCGGATATGGCTGGCTGCACACCATGACCTGTCTGCGTGAACTGACGCTGGAAAATGGCAGAATTATTCAGCGCCCGGTGCGTGAGCTTCAGCAGCTGCGCGGTGAAGAGCAGTCGTGGCAGGGTCTCGCGCAGGATGCGCCGGTGTGGGGCATTACGCGTGCGGAAGTCGCCATCGGAACTGAACAGCCGTTCAGCGCCGATCTTGGCGGCAACATGACGCTGGCGTGGGACGGCGAATGGCTGCGGCTGAGCCGCCAAAATCGCCGCAGTGGCGAACAGGAGCAGCGCGTCTGGCGCGGCGCGTTACGCCATCTCACCCTGTTGTGCGACAGTTCCAGCGTGGAGATCTTCATTAATGATGGCGATGCGGTGATGTCTTCGCGCTATTTTCCTGCACTGCCGGCGCGGCTAACCTTCAGCGGGAAGGGGCAGATTACGCTACGCCACTGGTCGTTAACGGATTGCGTGTTAGAATAAAAGCCTTTCCGGACAATAGAATATGGCGCAGTGAAAAAGACCAAACGCATCACTATCAGTGGCATAGCCGAACTGGCTGGCGTGTCGAAATCGACTGCCAGCCAGGTGCTCAACGGGCATAGCAAAAAGTTTCGCATCTCCGATACCACCCGCGATCGCGTGCTCGCGGTGGCGGCGGAGCAGCATTATCAGCCGAGTATTCACGCACGTTCTCTCAATGCGGCGCGCAGTTATACGCTGGGGCTGGTGGTGCCGGAAATGACCAACTACGGTTTCGCCGCCTGTTCCAACGAGCTGGAAACGTTGTGTCGTGAAAATGGAATGCAGCTGCTGATCGCCTGTACGGATGAAAATACCAGTCAGGAAACGATGGTGGTGAATAACCTGATTCAGCGCCAGGTCGATGGGCTGATCGTCGCCTCGAGCATGCTCAATGATGCGGAATACGTCAAAATCAGCCAGCAACTTCCGGTCGTTCTCTTCGACCGACATATGCAGGACACCGAACTGCCGCTGGTCGTTTGTGAAGCCATAGAATCTTCCGCCGAACTGGTTGCCCGTGTGGCAAAAAATCATGCGGATGAGTTCTATTTCCTCGGCGGCCAGCCGCGCATTTCCCCGACGCGTGACCGGCTGGCGGGCTATCAGCTTGGCTTAGAACGCGCCGGCGTAACGCTAAAACCCGAGTGGATTATGTACGGCAACTACCATCCGAGTTCCGGCTACGAAATGTTTGCCAATCTCTGTGCCCGTCTTGGAAGGCCGCCAAAAGCACTGTACGTGGCGTCTTGTGGGTTGATGGAAGGGGTGCTGCGTTACATGAGCCAGCACAAGCTATTGGAAAGTGATATCCATCTGTGCAGCTTCGATGATCACTACCTCTATGATTCCCTTTCCGTGAAAATCGACACCGTGGCGCAGGATTGCCGGGAACTGGCCATGCACTGTTTTGAGGTGGTGATCGGTCTTATCAATGAGCAGCAGCCACAGGAGTTACGCTGTTATCTCGCGCCGAAGCTGCACTGGCGGCATCCGGCGTCTTCAGAGGCGTGAATTTAGAGGCATGAATTCTGCCCGTCGGCAGGACGGGCTTCCTCTTCCCATCTTTTTAACGATAAACCGGCAGCAAATCCACGCTCGACAAAATATGCACCACGGCATTGAGCACACCAAACACCAGCACCAGCGCGATCATCTTATTGCCACCCCATACGCGATAGCGAGGGCTGCCAAAACGTTTGCGCGATTTGCGCGCCATCAGCGCAGGCACAATTACCGCCCAGACCGTGGCTGCCAGGCCTGCGAAACCGATGGCATAAATAAAGCCATCGGGAACAATCACGCCGCCAATCATTGGCGGGATGAAGGTGACCAGTGCGGTCTTGAATCGGCCGGTTTTGCTGTCGTCGAATTTGAACAAGTCTGCCAGATAATCGAACAAGCCCAGCGTTACGCCGAGGAAGGAACAGGCGACGGCGAAATTCGAAAAGATCGTCAGCAGTAAATCGAGCCCTTCACTGTTGAGGATCTGGCTCAGCGACTGCACCAGCACATCAATATTCCCTCCGCGCTCCGCGATGCCGATAAACGCCGGACGCGGAATATTGCCCATCGTCCCCAGCATCCAGATGATATACAGCCCGAGAGCCATCAGCGTGCCCAACAGCAGACATTTTTTGATGACCTGCGGGTTCTTGCCGTAATACTTCATCAGGCTCGGCACATTGCCGTGATAACCAAACGACGCCAGACAAAACGGCAGCGTTGCCAGTACATAGGGCATATAGCTCGGGTTGATCTCCACGCTGTTAAGCAGATTCACCGGTTTCACATGCCACAGCAGGCTGCCAAAAGTAAGGAAGAACGCGATGATTTTTGCGCCCAGCACAATCGCCGTCATGCGGCTGACTGCGCGGGTGCTCAGCCAGACGATAAATGCCACGGCCAGTGCGGTCAGCAACCCGCAGAGACGCGGTGAGACGTTCACCGACATCTCGCGCATCGTATGCTGAATAACCGATCCGCTCGCCGAAATATAGGCATAGGTCAGAATGTACAACACGAAAGCGATAGTGATGCCGTTCAGGCGGTTCCAGCCTTTGCCTAACAAATCGCGGGTAACGGTGTTGAAGCTGGAGCCGATCGGGTAGTTGAGATTGGCTTCAAGAATCATCAGTCCGGAATGCAGCATGCAGAACCAGGTAAACACCAGCGCGGCGACCGACCAGAAAAACCAGGCCCCGGACATCACTACCGGCAGCGAAAACATGCCCGCGCCGATAATCGTGCCACCAATAATCATTGCGCCGCCAAAGACGGAGCGGAGTGGGGCTTCTGTGGAAAGCGTCGCCATAGTGCGGTTCCTCGCGTGGCTTTTATCACGATTCATTTCAAGAATTGCTGTAAAAGAATGGTTGGGTTATGGAGACAGAAAACGCGCGTTTATCCTGCGGCTCTGACCTTAAGCGCGACAATATAGTGCAAATGGCGATACATGTACACCATGAACTAGTGTGATAGTACATCGAGACAATACATTCGCTTACCTGTTACTCTTGGTTTTGCTATCCATGCGGATGATGAGTTACATGTCATTCCTCTCCGCACATTGACCCACTTATGAATGAAGAGTCCGACTATGATGAATAAAAAAATGCTTTCCCTCTGTGCGCTGGCCGCAATCGCCCTTGCAGGTTGTCAGAATCAACAGACCGATGAGAAAAATCACAGCGCGAAAAATGCGGCGACCGTGCAGCAGCCGGACACCTGCAATGCCGGTGCTTTCAGTTCTCTGATTGGTAAACAGGCTTCTGTCCTCGATACAATGCGTTTCGCCCAACCGATGCGCCACATCACGCCGAACACGGCGGTGACCATGGATTACCGGGCGGAACGTCTCAATATTGAATCTGACGAGAAAGGTGTGATCACCCGTCTGTACTGTTCATAACCGATCTGCCTGTTTATTAAGCGACTCTTCGGAGTCGCTGCTCAAATTATTCTAATCCTCATCGGAAAATAGGGTTTACATCACAGATTTCATTACGTTTTCTAATAACTAAAATAATTTTAAACCTGTAATAAAATACAGTGTTGACACTCAGTTTATAACGAGTAGATTAGAACTTAACGCTGGCGAGGAGATGAGTAAGAGATTTATTAACCGGCGTGTTTTACCGAGAAGTGAGTAACAAAGTAAACCGGAAGTAAATAGATGCGATGAAGGCCACGGCATATTTTGGATGGGTTCTTCAACACCGGGCTAAAATATTAAGCCACGTGAGAAGAGGATGTCAGGCCACGATGTAAAGTTCAGCAATCGCATGATGTGAACCACGACGCGATGATGTAAGGCCTTGTTGTTAAGAGTAATGTTCGCGATTTGGGTACGTAAGTATGAAATCGAGAATGTCGCGAAGAGAGTAAGGCAACGCATCAAAGAGTATGTATCGCGAGGGCGATGTACTCATTAAGTCAACTCTTAAGGAATTGTCTTAATGAAATTAGCAGGATGAAACGCTTATTCCATAAAACTCTAGGAGGACAGCAGTAAATCAGTAACCGATATATCCTGTGAAAATATGTGCATCATGAGAAGTAGAGTTAAGTAATTAAGTTGATGAATGTTAAATATTAAATTGGTAGTAACCTGAAAGCCCCGGTGATGTATTACTGGGGCTTTCTTCATATTAGCGCCTGATTAACAACGGTTTATTAATATTGTTCCCCCTCATCAGTTTAAATCCAGCATGGCGCTGAGTTCAGCGATCTGTTGCTGCCACTGGTTTTGCAACTCAGGTTTCTGATGTTTCGGCTTACGCGCCCGGTCTTCTTCCAGTTTGCTTTCCAGTTCCAGCAGCATCGACAGCAGATGTTCCTCTTCCGTGTCCCGCACTTTCGCCTTTTCCGTTTTTGGTTCTGTCACGGACAGGGCAGTAGTCACTTGAGGAACACCGGCTAAAATCCCATAGACCGGTTTCAGGTCATGCCATTCCTCCAGCCGCTGTTGGTCAATCAGCCAGAACCGGTTACAGCTCTGCTCGATAAACCGCCGGTCGTGCGAGACCAGCAATACGGCGCCGCGGAACGTTTTCAGCGTTTCCGCCAACTCTTCTTTCCCCTCCATATCCAGATGGTTAGTCGGTTCATCGAGCAGCAACAGCGAGTAGTTCGCCAGCGTGAGGCCAATGAACAGCAGTCGCGAACGTTCGCCGCCACTGAGGGTGCTGACTTTTTGCTGATGACGGATGTAGGGAAAGCCTGCGCCGATCAGCGCCATTTTACGCTGCTCTTCTGTCAATGGTGCGAATTGCGCCAACGCGCCGCTCAGACTGTCGTCATCACGCAGTTGTTGCAGACTCTGGTCGTAATAACCGGTGTGTACGCGCGGGTGAAAAACCACGCCAGGTTCCGCCTTTTCAGGATTGCAGAACGCCCGCCACAGAGTATGCAGAAGTGACGATTTACCACTGCCGTTGCGACCCACCAGTGCAATCCGATCGCCACTTTTCACCCGCATCTCTTCCAGCTCAAACAGCACCGGTGCATCCGGTGCTGGGCGGACATGCAGGCTCGACAACGCCAGCACGCGGTCTGCCGGTAAGGCTTCACCGTTTAAACGTAGTTTCCACAGATTCCCGGCGGTGACCTCGGTTTGATCTTGCTTTAGCCGGTCGACCTGTTTTTCCATCTGTTTGGCTTTACGTGCCAGCCCTTCGTTGTCATACACGCTGCCCCAGACAGCCAGCCGTTTGGCGCTTTTCGCTACGCGGTCGATCTCCTTTTGTTCAGATCTGCGGCGCAGCGCATCCGCCGTATCCCTTTCCTCCAGCGCCTGCCGCGCCTGCGTGCAGGGAAGACGAATAAATTGCAGCGTTTTATCGCGCAGGATCCAGGTGCAGTTGGTCACGCTGTCCAGCAGGCTGCGGTCGTGGGAGACCAGTACAAAGCTGCCTCCCCAGTTTTTCAGGAACTCTTCGAGCCACAGCAACGTTGGCAGATCCAGATGGTTGCTCGGCTCATCAAGCAGCAGCAAATCCGGCTGCCGGATCAGCGCCCGCGCCAGCAGCAGGCGCGTATGCTGTCCGCCGCTGAGTGTTCCGGCGGTAAGCCCCCATGCCGGTTCATCAAAACCGAGGGTGGTGAGCAACACCTCCGCCTGCCAGCGTTCTGGTTGATCCAGGCTTTCTGGCAAATGGCTGAACACGGCGTCAATCAGCGAGCACTCCGTAAGTTCTGCGGGAAGATGTTGCTCGATGCGCGCCATCAGGCACTGGTTGGAAAGGGTGATGGTACCAGAGCTGGCCGCCAGACTGCCGCTGAGTATTTTCAGCAAAGTACTTTTACCACAGCCGTTGTGGCCAATAAGCCCGATACGGTCGCCTTTCTTCAGGCCGAAGGAAATCTCAGTCAGCAGAGGGCCGAAGGCAGTGTCGAAAGAGACAGATTGCGCAGAAAGTAATGTGTTTGTAGATAGGGTCATGATGCTTACTCAAGGTTTACAGGCATAGCAATGCCTCTCGTCAAAAAAGCCGACGATAACCGGTAAGCCGGAGGGAAGTTCTCAGATTGTCAGTTAGCTTCGCTCAAGCAGGTTATCGCAGCACGATACCGGTAACGCTTGAGCAATGACGATCGCTAAGGACGAGTGAAGTTAAAAACAATTCACGGGTCAGCATGGCAATCCTCCTTATATAAAGTTGGTGAATGAATGAACTGATTATATTGGGGAATTTGGGGTTTCGCCAGTGGGATCATTTCCCCACGGATTAAATCGCCACCTCATTCTCCAGCTTCTGCCGTTTGCGCAGACCGGGGAACCACGTCATCCATAAACCGACAACGATAAGCGTCCCGACGCCGCCGATCGCAGCTGCAGGCACCGCGCCCAGCCACGCGGCCATCAGACCGGATTCGAATTCGCCGAGCTGATTGGAGGTGTTGATGAAGATCGAGTTCACCGCGCTGACACGGCCGCGCATATCGTCAGGCGTATCGAGCTGCACCAGCGCACCGCGGATCACCATGCTGACCATGTCAAAACCGCCGAGGGCGAACAGCGCCAGCATCGACAGCCATAAGGACGTTGAGAAGGCAAAGACCAGCGTCGCGGCACCAAAACCGGCGACGGAGGCGAACATGATTTTGCCCACGTTGCGGTTCAGCGCACGGTGGCTCAGCCAGAACCCGACGATCAACCCGCCAACCGCAGGCGCGCCACGCAATAAACCCAACCCCCACGGACCGGTGTGCAGAATATCGTGGGCGAAAATCGGCAGCAGGGCGGTCGCGCCGCCAAGAAGAACGGCGAACAAATCGAGAGAAATCACGCCCAGCACGTCCGGGCGGTTTCGGATAAACCGGATACCGGCGAACAGCGTTTTAAACGTCGCGGGCACGCGGCGCGGCGGAGTGTGCTCATAGCGCAACCGGCTGACCATCACGATGGAGAGCAGATACAGCGCCGCACAGGCCGAGTAGGCGACACCGGCTCCGGCGACATACAAAAAACCCCCGAGCGCAGGACCAACCATCGCCGCTGCCTGACCTGACACGCTGTTTGCCGCCATCGCGCGCGCCAGCAAATGCGGCGGCACCAGCGCAGGCAGCATCGACTGCAACGACGGCGCTTCCATCGCTTTGGCAGTCGAAATAATAAATATCAGGCTGAGGATCACCACTTCGTTAACGTGGTGGGTCAGGGTCAGATATGCCAGCGCGGCAATCGCCACCCATTCGGCGATTTGCCCGAGCAGCACCACGCGGCGGCGGTCAAACTGATCCGCCACGTGACCGGCGACCAGCGCCAGCAGGACGGAGGGCAGAAACTGCACCAGCCCGATCAGCCCAAGATCAAACGCCCGGCCTGTTATTGAGTAAATCTGCCAGCTGACGACAATCGACAGCATCTGAAATCCAAAACTGGACGACGCACGGGCTATCCAGAATGCGACAAACGAGCGATGTTGTAACAGCGAGTCCGGATTCACGGAGGGTGATGACATGGTAAATCTCTGAAAGAATGAATTATGCTGCCGGGTCTGTTTTGTACTGTGCTACAAACTAGCCCGACAATTATTGTGGATACAAATAATTAACAAACAATCTGACGGTTATGTTTATCACATAAAGTGGGATCAAAAAAATAGCCATCGCAAAATGGCTATCAGGTAACACACATCTGAATAACAGGGAGAGCAGTACTCCCTTACCAGCGCAGCTCACGCCCGGAATACTCGACAAAGTGATGGCCACCTTTGCCGCGCCATTTTTCAAACACATCGGCAATGCCGGTGGTGCTTTGCTCAATAGTCAGCGTGGCATTTTCACCGCCCATGTCGGTCTGCACCCAGCCCGGATGCACTGACAGCAGCGTCTGGCCGTGCTTATCGGTTTCTTCCTTCAGCGGACGGGTCAGCATATTCAGTGCCGCTTTGCTGGCGGAGTAGAGCGGGTAAGTGGCGACTTCATTCTCGTTCAGGCTGGCCAGTTCGGAGGTCATCAGCGCCAGAACGCCGGTTTTCGGTTTGAGCAGCGGAAGCAGTTCGGTCGCGCAGCGCACCGGCGAGAAGGTGTTGGTCATGAACAGTTTAACTATCTCGTCGTCACTGGCCTGATTCACGTCCTGACTGGCCGGGCCGAATGCGCCTGCATTGACAAAAATCAGGTCGAATGTGCTTTCTGAAAGCGCGTCTTTCACCGCTTTACGTTGGTCGGCATTATTGATATCCAGTTTTACCCACTCAGTCGATTCAGGGCTGCCCGCCGGTACCGCATCACGCGTGGTCGCCGTCACCTGCCAGCCACGTTTCGCCAGTACGTTCACTACGCCTAAACCGATGCCGCGCGAGGCGCCAATGATGAGTGCTTTTGATGAGTCAGTCATATTTGTCCTTATTTTATGAGGAATGTATCTGAGAATCGTTCCTACCCTAGCAGCTAAGCGTAGACCCTGAGCGGCAAAATGTAGCAGAGAAAACCCTTATATTGCTGCGGGGATATTGCTTAACCCCCCCACCTCAACAACAAATTTCTGAAATAATTTCAATGCGAATAGATAATGATTTGTAATGAGTTTTTGGCATTTTTTACTAAAACGTTTGCGTCATTTCCCGAAGCGCAGAGGAAATTTCCTGTTTTATGGCTAACCTTATTTAAGCTGATGTCAGGTTTTATATTTAATTCTGGCTTTAGCGGTGGTTCTTAGGAGTTTAACGTACCTGATTTGCATTTTGCTAACGAAAAGTCTGGTAATAAATGGAGAAATCAAAATGATTGAAAACCCAACCCCTGCACCGGGTCATTACAATAATACCGTGGTCGAGTCGGTGAACAATGTTCCACTGAAACGTATTTCGTGGAGCGCGATTTTTGCAGGTGTCATTATTTCGATGGTGGTCTATTTACTGCTGTCGATATTAGGCACGGCCGTGGGCGCAAGTACGATTGACCCGCTAAAAGAGCAAAATCCTCTGGACGGTCTGGGCACGGGCGCCGCAATCTGGACTGGCGCCAGTATGTTGATTTCTATTGCTGCCGGTGCATATGCCAGCGGACGTCTGGCCCAGCGCGAAGGTGCGTTGCACGGTCTGCTGATGTTCGGGGTAAATACACTGATCTGCGCCTGGTTCCTGCTGGTGGTTGTGAATAATGCCATGAGCGGTGCGATGAGCGTGGTGGGTTCCGGGTTACAAACGTTAGGTAGCGGAATATCCGCCGCCGCGCCGCCGGTGACTCAAATGGTAAAAGAAAAACTGGGCGAGAATAATATTAATCTCGACAGTTTGCAGAATGAACTGGAAACTACACTGCGTCAGACCGGTAAGCCGGAATTACAGCCAGAGAATTTGCAAAATAAAGCTGAAGGTGAGGCGAATAATGCGCAGGCTCAGGCCAATGACACTGCTAACCATCCTCAAACCGCCGATGCAGATCTGACCAACTTTATTAAAGGTCTGATATCGCGCAATGAAGCGACATTCCAGGCTGCTGACCGAGATGCACTGAAAAATATCATCAAAGCACGTACCGGTAAAAGCGATCAGGAAGTCGATCAGATTGTCAGCCAGGCTGAACAAACATATCAGCAGGCCCGTGCTAAATATGAAGAACTGAAAAAGCAGGCTGAGCAGAAAGCCCGTGAAGCCGGTGAGAAAGCGGCTGCGGCGACCGCCAAAGCCAGCTGGTTCACCTTCTTTATGTTGATCGTAGAGGCCGTTCTGGCCGGTGCCATGGGCATGTTGGGTCGTCGTACTCAACCTGAACCGGTGTTCACGCATCAGCGTCATTAATGATTAAGTCAGTAAATCATAGAGGGGAGATAGCGATATCTCCCCGTTTTTTGGCGTTCAGCTTTCTCCTTGCGCACGCTGCTGACGCATCCGCACTGGCCATTCCTGGCCGCACGCGAGCTGAACGTCAGCCAGCCGGGATCAGTACTGCCGGTACCTTATGCGTACTGGTTACAAAACACCGCGGGGTAAAACCGGTAAAGAAGAACAGATGCAGGTTGGCGAACATTCGACATCATTTTTCTATCATCGTCCCCCCCTATTTTCACATTGCCACCCCCATGTGCAATGCGTAATGTTGTGGTTTCGAACAACTCCCTTAGGTGAATAAAGCATGATCACCCTTAAATGGTTTAGCATCGCGTTTGTCTGTATTTTGCTGCTGTCGTTTGGCTACAGCTATGCGAAAGCGACGCAGACCAAAGAAGCGCCAGCGCAAAACTGGTCGACGGCGCGACGTGATTCGGCCGGGATTGCGCCGGACCCGGTGAAATTCAAAAGTACCGCTATTGTGCAGATTTATGCAGCGCCGACCTACGGCTGGCGCGGGTTAGTTGCAGTACATCCGTGGATTATCTTCAAGCGCGAAGGGGAAACGCAGTTTACTCGTTACGACGTGATCAGCTGGGGCAGCACGCACGTTGTGCGTCGCGACTATGCAATCCCGGACGGTTACTGGTTTGGTTCAAAACCACGAAAACTTGTCGATCACCGCGGTACACAAGCGCAGGCGATGATCCCGCAGATTGAAGCAGCCATTAAAAGTTACCCTTACCCGCAGACCTACCATGCGTGGCCGGGGCCAAACAGTAACACCTTTATGGCGCATATTGGCCGCGAAGTGCCAGATCTCCAGCTGGACCTGCCATCGAACGCCATTGGCAAAGATTACCGCGGGATAACGAATCCCATCGGTTTACCCCCGTCGGGGCGCGGTGTGCAGGTGTCCGTACTTGGGCTGCTGGGTGTGACGCTGGGCGTAGAAGAGGGAGTTGAAGTTAATGTGCTGGGGCTGAATCTTGGTGTGGATATAAAATCTCCCGCTCTGCGGTTACCTTTTATTGGCCGCGTGGGATTTGATAACCCCGGTGCCGCTGAGCTTTAACCGGATGATATCAATCTGATAAAAGGGCGCTTTCTTTACAGAAAACGCCCTTTTTGTATGACTGGCAATCATATTACTGGAAGTAGATATCGCCAGATTCGGCTTTAAGAATTTTTCCGTCAGTATCGGTAATCATCGCGTAGTTGCCACCGATGTAGGTCCAGTGGGTTCCCGCGTCTGGCGCAGGCAGATGACGCTGCTGCCAGTCGATAATTTCATACGGCTTGGTGCGGTACATACCCGGTACGGCATCACCAATTTTATACTCGGTAGAATCGTCAAAGAACGATTTGATCTCATGTGACGACGTGGCCGCTGATGCGGTATGTGCAACCGTCATCAGGGAGGTGAAAACCAGAGCTGATAACATAATAATTTTAGAATGACGCATAATGTTTCCCGTTCAACACCATCAACATAACGCCCGTTGCCATTCCTTTGTCATCGCAACGAAGCCTGTTCTTTTCAGATAGGTCAGAATGATAACGAGAAACCGCCCGAGGTGAGTGGCGATTAATTGTGTCGAAATGCAAATGAGTGCAAGAGATTCCCTCGTGGCAACAGGGCGGGGCATCTGAATCAGAAATATCCTTAATGCAAAATCCCCCGCGCATTTTGTTCTACCCTTAGGGTTCCTTCATACGTTTTCAGACAAGGAGCTTGTGTATGAACAGCAAAAAAACAATTCCCGTTTCCCTTAATGATCCGCACGTCGACACCTTCCCGACTCCGCCTTTCGAACAGCAGAAGCAGCCGTTCCCCGGTCTGGTCAGCAAGATGATACCGGTGCCCGATCACGGCGAAACGTCGTATAAAGGGAGTTCACGTCTGAAGGGGCGTAAGGCGCTGGTGACCGGCGGGGATTCCGGTATCGGCAGAGCGGTGGCGATTGCCTTTGCCCGCGAAGGGGCAGATGTCGCGATCAACTACCTGCCGGATGAAGAGCCGGATG
Organism: Enterobacteriaceae bacterium Kacie_13; assembly: GCA_013457415.1. Classification (NCBI taxonomy): domain Bacteria; kingdom Pseudomonadati; phylum Pseudomonadota; class Gammaproteobacteria; order Enterobacterales; family Enterobacteriaceae; species Enterobacteriaceae bacterium Kacie_13. The sequence continues at coordinate 386,415 of CP045666.1, read as the reverse complement.
CGCAAGATGTGGTGAATCTTCTGAGCAAAGAAGGCCATAAGATTGTGGCGATCCCCGGTGATATTCGCGATGAGAAATTTTGTCAGAAGCTGGTGAAACAAGCGGCTGAACAACTCGGCGGGCTGGATCTGCTGGTGAATAACGCAGGCCGTCAGCAGTTCTGCAATTCAATCAAAGATCTGACTACCGAAGCCTTTGATGCGACGTCTAAAACCAACGTCTATGCGATGTTCTGGATAACCAAAGCCGCACTGGATTATTTGCCGCGTGGAAGTTCAATCATTAATACTTCTTCAGTACAGGCATTTTTACCCAGTGATAATCTGCTCGATTACTCGCAAACCAAAGCCTCCATCGTGGCATTTACCAAAGGTCTCGCCAAACAGCTGGCACCGGAGGGCATCCGCGTGAACTCGGTAGCGCCAGGGCCGTACTGGACTGTTTTACAAACCTCCGGCGGCCAGCCGCAGGAGAAAGTCGAGAAATTTGGTGAGCAGGCCCCGCTGGGTCGTCCTGGGCAACCTGCTGAAATTGCAGGGATGTATGTGGCATTGGCCTCGAATGAAAGCAGTTACACCTCAGGCCAGGTGTGGTGTTCCGATGGCGGTACCGGCACGCTCTGATGCCCTGAATGTCTGTTTTTTACCACGCTCAACGTAGTCTGAGAAAGCGCCTTTTAAAGGTGCTTTTTTTTGTGAGTTTTTCGTCATGTTTTTATAAAATTTTTATAAACGTGACATTCATAATATTAATATAAAAAACAATACCCGGCCTAATTATATATTTTTGATATTAATTTATGCACGAAATGTGAAAGGAGTGGTTATTTTAAATTGGCAAATATTCACAGGTTGACTATAACTCTTAAGGCAAATTAGTAAGATAATCTTTTTACCCAACCTTTTTTTATGTCATTCCGACATCTCGTCCTCCGGACCTCTTGTGCTGTCGTTAATGAATTTCCATGCCGGTACAAAGCCGGTGTGGAGTAATTAATTTTACATCGTGAATCAATGTAAACCTCATGGAAAACAGTAGTTAACAACCAGGGTGAGCGAATATGGTAAGCACGCAAAGTGATGGAATATCGAGAAAGTCTAAACGTGAGTTAAAAGATTATCCCTTAAACAAACTGTATATTGCCCTAAAGATAATTTTAATTTCTTCGACGATCGGAATGCAGAATGCGTTTGCGGTCGATCTGCCTTCGGCGGATGCTGGTTGCATTGGTGGGACAGCGACCTGTACTGTCACCAGCGCGCTGGGCACTGATTTTGACATCACCGCTGATATCACTCCTGCCGGCACCGTCGATGCTATCATCGCTGATTCCAGTGTCACAGGCAGCACTTTCACGGTGGACAGCGGGTTGACTGTCACCGGTAATGCAAGTGCCAACGGTTTCAATTTTCTTACCGGCAGTAGCGCCAACAACATCACCAACAACGGGACCATACAGGGCGGGAATGGGATCAATTTTAATGGTGGCAATAATTTCACCATCATTAACAACGGCGTTATTGACAGCACTGGGACGGGCAGTTTTTACGCTTTAGCGAATTTCGGCGACGGACTGACCCTGACGAATAATGAAGGGGCGACGATTTCCGGTAAGCATACTGCCATCGAAGGCGATGCTTCCAGTAGTGGTGGTACGACTATCAACAATGCCGGCTCAATCACCACAGATGACGGCGCCAGCGGCGTGGCGATTAAACTCTACGGCAGTAATAATACTATTAATCTCAATACCAGTTCTAATATTACCGGGGATATTCAACTTGTACCCGGGCAGACAGGCAATGTGCTCAACCTTTTGGATGGCAGTGCATCCGTTGGGACGTTCAGTAATTATTTAAACAATAACTCGCTCAACACCCTGAATATCAACGCTCCCGGACTGGAATGGGACCTGACAAATACGTTACCGGTCGCGGGCGCGATTAATATTATCGCCGGTAATGTTGTGGTGACAGGTGACCTCAGCAGCACGACGGCTGATGGAACGACGATCGGCAGTGGCAGCACTTTGCAGATAGGTAACGGCGGCACCACCGGTACACTTGACAGCGTGGTCGTCAACGACGGCACGCTGACATTTAACCGCAGTGATGACGTGACGATTTCCCAGGATATTTCGGGCACCGGCAATGTGGTTCAGGCAGGTGCAGGCGTCACCAATCTGGCGGCAAACGGCACCTGGAGCGGCGGTACGCAGGTAACGTCTGGCACGCTGAACGGGATGGCGGCGACTAACGCACTCGGCACCGGCGCCGTCAGCGTAACCAACGGCGCGATCCTGCAACTGGGCGATGCCTCGACGTTTGCGGATTACTACTTTTCCGCCAACGCGCTCTCTCTCGACGCCTCAACCTTGCGCATGAATGGTTCGCAGGCCACGGCGATAAGCGGCAATGTCACTTATCACTTTGACAATCTGACTTCACCGATTTCCCTTTCAAACTCAACGCTGGATTTCGAGCAGGCAGCCAGCGCCAACATTATTTTTAACGGTGATCTCGACGCTATTAACACCAGTTCGCTCAACTACGTTGCGGACTCAGGTGCACATACGCTGGCGATGAACGGTAATCTCACCGGTTCCGGCACGTTCAGCGTGAATATGTCGGAGAACACCCCCGATTCCCTCGGCCTCTCGTTTAACGGCGCAGCGAATAATTACACCGGTACGTTAAGCCTGAACGGCGACGCTTACACCGTGGATGTGAATACTCTGCTCGGGCAGGCGTCCTGGTCGATTACCGGCCAACAGACGCTGAACTTTAATGGAGCCAACACCCATGCTGCTACGGCGATTAGCACCAGCGCCAACAGTGTGGTGAATATCACCGATACGGATACGACCTTACAGGTTGGTGCCGGGACGGTGAAAGGCGTGATTGGCGGGCTGGGTAATCTGACGAAAACCAGTACCGGTATTTTGGCGCTTGATGGTGTAAACACCTACACCGGCACGACTGAAATCGCCGGCGGCACGATCAATTTCGGTGTCGCTAACGCGATTGCTGCCAGCAGCTCGGTAAAAATGGATACCAACACCACGCTGGGCTTTAAGAATTTCGACCAGACGTTGCAGAATCTGAACGGAACGGGAACCATCACCCTGGGCAGCGGCGATCTGACTGCACAAAACAATATTGATACCGCATTCAGCGGCAAAATTTCCGGCACCGGCGATGTCATTAAAACCGGCACCGGTGCACTGTCGCTTTCCGGCAACGCCAACTCGGTCGGTGCAACCACGGTTAACGCGGGCAATCTGCACTTCGCTCAAAACGGCGTCTATACCACAACGGGTCTGACGGTGAACACCGGTGCCACGGCGCAGCTCGACGGCACTGCACAAATCACCTCTTCAGGCGCGGCGGACATTGAAGGGGATCTAAACGTTGCGCTCGGCGGCACGACGCCAAAAATCACCTCTGATACTGCCACGCTGGGCGCAGGCTCCACGCTGGACGTCAGCGGTTTTAGCCCGGTAATAGCGACGAAAGCTAGCGATCTGAGCGGCACGCGCACGGTTGTCCTGCAAACCACTGGCGGGATCACCGGCAACTTTGGCACGGTGAACGGCGTCACGGCCAGCGGCGTGGATTACTATTTCAACGATGCAAAACTTTCTACCGATGGTAAAAATTACAGTCTCGGCAGCGAGCTGGCGTGGACATCAGGCACCTCGCAGGCCACCGGTAATTTCACCCTTGCGGACGCGGGGGATACGTTTAACGTCGACGTGGCGCTGGGCGATGAGACCGCTAATGGCTCGACATGGGATGGCAAATCACTGACCAAACTGGGCGCGGGTAACCTGACGCTTTCCAGTGCCAATACCTACAGCGGCACCACCAGCGTTGAAGCGGGAACGCTGACCACCGGCATCGCTAATGCGTTTGCGGACAGTACGGTGGTGAATGTTGCCTCCGGTGCAACGCTCTCGCTGAACAATTTCAGCCAGATGGCGCAGGATCTGACCGGCGCAGGCGCAATAACGCTGGGCACCGGTACCCTGACGGCGCAAAACAACAACGATACCGCGTTTGACGGGACGATCACCGGCACAGGCGGGTTGACCAAAACCGGCACCGGCACGCTGACGCTCTCCGGCGCGGGCAACAGCGTCGGTGCGGCGGACGTCTCGGCGGGAACGCTGCATCTGACTCAAAACGGGACCTTTAACGCCGCCAGCCTGCTGGTAGATACCGGTGCGACGGCGCAGCTCGACAGCACCGCACAGGTGGTGACCAGCGGCAATTCCACCGTGAACGGTACGCTGGATGTCACACTCGGCGGCACCGGGCCGATGATTACGGCGTCTGACGCAAACCTCGGCACAAGCTCCGTGCTCAATGTCACCGGCTTTACCCCTGTTGCGGCCACCAAAGCCAGCGATCTGAACGCCGCCCGTACGGTGGTTATTAATACCACGGGTGGCATCACCGGCGATTTCAGCTCGGTGACCGGCATCAGCCCGAGTGATTACGATTATATCTCTAACAACGCGCGCAAATCCGGCGACGGGAACAGTTACAGCGTGGGCAGTGAGCTGACCTGGAATGCCGGGCCAACGCTCTCGTCCGGTGACTTCACACTGGTTAACGCGGGTGATGCGTTTGACGTGGACGTAGTGCTAGGTAATCAGACGCCGGGCAATTCCGGCTGGGACGGCACATCGCTCACTAAACTGGGTGCGGGCAATCTGACGCTGTCAGCGGCTAACACTTACACCGGTGCGACCAGCATTCAGGCCGGGACACTCACCGGCGGCGTCATTGACGCGATTGCCACCAGCAGCAGTGTGAATGTGGCGGATGGCGCGACGCTGGCGCTGAATAACTTCAACCAGCTTGTGCAGGATCTGTCCGGCGCCGGGATTATCACGCTGGGTACCGGCACGCTGACGGCGCAGAGCAACACCAACACTGCGTTTGACGGGGCGATAACCGGCACCGGCGGCCTGAGTAAAACCGGCAACGGCACGCTGACGCTTTCCAGCACCGGTAACTCTGTCGGCGCGGCGAATATCAGCGCCGGTAAGCTGCATCTCACGCAGGACGGGGTTTTCAATGCCTCAACCCTGAGCGTCGATAATGGCGCGACGTTAACTCTGGATGCTGATTCACAGGTCGTGTCCACTGGCTCGGCGGTGTTCGACGGCACACTGGACATCACGCTGGGCGGTGCATCTCCGCTGGTGACCGCCGCCGGGGCGAACATCAATGCCACCAGCTCCACGCTGAATATTTCCGGTTACACCAGCGGCGCGGTGGCGAAAGCCAGTGATCTCGACGGTGCCCGTACGGTGATTATCCACACCACCGGCGGAATAACCGGTGATTTCCAGGATGTGGAAGGTGTGGGGGCGGGCAATGCGGATTATATTGTCACTGACGCGAAAAAATCTGCCGATGGCTTCGATTATACCGTCGGCAGCTCGCTGGCATGGAATGCGGCAGCACCGCTGTCAACCGGCACCTTTACCCTCAACGATGCCGATACTTTTAATGTAGACGTGGTACTGGCTGATCAGACCGCCAACGGATCCGTCTGGGACGGCACCACACTGACTAAAGCCGGTACCGGCACCCTGATGCTCTCTGCGGTTAACACCTATACCGGTGGTACAAAGATCACCGGCGGGGTTCTACAAACCGGCGTTGAAAACGCGCTGGTCACCAGCAGTGCCGTGGTGGTTGACGCAGGGGCCACCTTTGATCTCAATAACTATAATCAGCAAGTGGCAAATCTGAGCGGTGAAGGCAATGTGACGCTCGGTTCCGCCACGCTGACGCTGGAAAACAATACCAATGAAGGCCTTAACGGCGTGATCAGTGGCACCGGCGGGCTGGTGAAAGAGGGGACGGGCTCACTGACTCTTGGCGGAGTTAACACCTATTCCGGTGGCACGGTAATCAATGGTGGCAGGGTCTCTCTGGTTAACGAAAGTTCGCTGGGTGATGTCAGTGGCGACGTGACCATCAACAATAACGCCGAACTGGCGGTAAGTGTGCCGGGCGAGTTTGTTTATGACGTCCAGCTGGGTACTGGCGGCGGCACGATTATCGGCACGTCGGGGATCACCATGAGCGGCGTGATCGGCGGCAGCGGTCCACTGACCACCCGTGGGATTATCGATGTCACCGCTGATAATACTTACACCGGCGGAACCACGATCAGCGCGAACTCGACGCTCTCTATGGGCCGTAGGACCACCACCGGCAGCGTGATCGGCGATATTACCAACAACGGTACGCTGGCGCTGACGCGCAGTAATGATTTTACCCTTGATGGTGTGATCAGCGGAACGGGCCATGTGGATGCCCTGGGCACAGGTACGGCGACGTTGACCGGCGTGAATACCTACACCGGTGGCACCAACGTGTTGGGCGGGCTGCGAGTGACCGGTGACGGTACGCTGGGTTCCGGCGCGGTGGCGATTGCCTCACCCGGCTCGCTGTTTGTTGATGCACCGAACGGTGGCAGTTACACCTTCGGCAATGCGCTGAGCGGCAGCGGCACGCTGAAAGCCAGTCTGGGGGCGGGGACCGATGTCTTTGCCTTTGGCGCAGGTACCGGTGCCGCATTTACCGGTACGGTGGAATTAGGCCAGGGGCAATTTGCGCTGGACGGAGATAACACCACGGCGCTGACCGGAGCGACGCTGCAACTCGACGCAGGTAACACCACCGTTGTCGCGGCGGCAGATCAAAACATCGGCAACCTGACCCTCAACGGCGGCACCATGTCCTGGAGTGGACAAACCCCTCCGCAGGGGCCAGCGGGCAAAGTAACAGTCACCGATCTCGCGCTAAACAGCGGTACCGTTCAGGTGGATGTGCCGGTATCTGACGGTGTGCCGAACCCGGTGCCTTCGCCGGGAGCCAATATTCTGGCACAGGACGACGGGGAAATTCAGGCACAGCTGATCGCGGCCAGCGGTACGGTCACTGGGGATGCTTCCACACTCGGGCTGGTGGACAGCACCGGTCAGGCCGTCAGCAATCCGCAAACGCTGGCGATCACCGAAGGCACGACCACGGTGGCGAACGGCAGCTATAACTTCCTGCTCTCAACCGGCAGCAACAACGACGGGCTGTATCTTGGCTATGGCCTGACGGCGCTGGACCTGGTGACCGGTCAGACGTTGCATCTGGCACCAGACAGCGGCGCGACCACAACCAGCGCTGCGCTGAATGCGGTGGTCTCCGGCGGCGGGAATCTTGACCTCAACGGCAGTGCCTCCGCCGATCAGACGCTGACCCTCAGCAATGTCAATAACACCTACACCGGGAGCACCACCGTCAGCGGTGGTACGCTGGTAGCTGGCACCGACAATGCGCTTGGCGCAACGTCAGGGCTGATTTTGCAGGGCAGCACCGGGTTCGATCTGAACGGCAAAACCCAGACCATCGGCAGCCTGAGCGGAGCGGCAGGATCGACGCTGAACGTTAACGGCGGGAACCTGACGCTAAGCCAGGGCGGCCAGAGCGAGGGCTCACTGACCGGCGCGGGCAATCTGACCGTCACCGACGGCAGCCTGACCGTTAACGGCGCAAACAGTGGGCTGAGCGCCGCCGTGGTGTTGAATAACACCGCGCAGGCGCTGCTTGATGACGTCGCTGCGCTGGGCACCGGCACGGTAAACCTCAACGGTGCGGGTACCGGCATACAGATCACCGGCGCCACTGGCACACTGGTGAACGCGCTGAGCGGCACCGGTGCGGCCAGCGTACTCGGCGGTTCAGCGGTGACGCTCTCCGGCAATAACAACGGATTTGGCGGCAGCTTTACTATCGACAACACCAGCAGCCTGACGGCGACCACAGCGGAAAATCTGGGGACGGCCTCTGTCAGCAATGATGGCGTGCTGAACCTCGACAGTGGCACCGACTGGGCATTCTCCAGCGTGGTGAGCCGTGCCGGTGCGTTGCAAAAAGCGGGCAGCGGCAATATCACCGTGGGCAGTGCGAACACTTACACCGGCGGTACCGCGGTAAACGCAGGCACCCTGACGCTCACCAATGCGCAGGGTATCGGCACCGGCGCGGCCACTGTCTCGGCACCGGGTACGCTGGCGGTGAATCTGACCAACGGAAACTTCAGCAATTCGCTGGATAACGCCGGTCTGTTCACGCTGAGCGGCGACGGTAACCAGCTGAGCTCGGCGATTAGCGGCAACGGCATCAACCGCATTTCAGCCACTAACCTGAGTATCTCCGGCGATAACAGCGCCTTCGGTGGCGCATGGGATCTGGCTTCCGGCAGTTCCTCCACCATTACCAGCGCACAAAATCTCGGTACAGGCAGCGCGCTGCTTAACGGGACGCTCAATGTCGCTCCGGCCAGCGGTAACTTTGCGTTCACCAATGCGCTAACCGGTCAGGGCGCGCTGAACGTGGCGATGACCACGGCGGCAGATCGCTTCTCCTTCGGCGCGGGCAGCGGTAACGCTTTCGCAGGTAATGTCAGCCTCGGGCAGGGCGCGTTCCAGCTTTCCGGTACGGATACGCTGGCGCTGACCAATGCCACGTTGCAAAATCAGTCGGCCAACATTACCGTGGGCGCAGGCAACCAGAACATCGGTAATCTGGCGATGAATGGCGGGACGACAACGTTTGATGTGCTGACCCACTCGCAGATCACCACCAACCAGCTGGCGCTGAACGGCGGCGAAGTGCGGGTCAATGGCCTCGGAACGTTACCGGATCCGGCCAACGCGGCCACTGAACCACTGCTTCAGCAGGACGACATCATCGGCGATCCGCTGATCCTTTCGCAGGGCAATACCGGCTCTTCGGCCAATCTGACGCTGACCGATGGTTCAGGCAATGTACTGGCACCGACCACCGCCAACGTCACCCAGCTTGGCAAAGTTGTCGGGGTGGGCACCTACGGTTACGGGCTGACCGGCAGCAATTTGCAGGATCAAACCGGTCTGTTCCTTTACTCTGGCCTGATCAAACTGAATTTGCTGGCAGGTCAGCAGCTTTCACTGGTACAGGATGGCAGCGCACCGGTCGGGGGTAATGAGATGCACGCGCTGATAACCGGCGCGGGTGGCCTGAATTTGGACGTGGTGAACTCCGTGACGCTCAACAACCCGCTGAACGATTACACCGGATCCACGACGGTCACCAACGGGACGTTGCGTCTGGGCTTTGATCACACCCTCGGTAATACCTCCTCGTTGGATCTGCTGGGCACCAGTCAGGTTGACCTGAACGGTAAAACGCAAAGTATCGGTGCACTGAACAGCGCGGCGGACACGGTCGTCAACCTCAACGGGGGCACGCTGACTATCACCGACAGCCAGCGTGCAGCGGGTGACACCAATGGCGGCACCGTGAACGGGCGTCTGACCGGCAGCGGCCAGTTGATAGTTGACCCGAGTATTCTGACGATCGATGGCGCGAACCCCACTCTTTCGGCGACGACGCTTATCACCGGCGGTTCGCAAGTGCGTCTGAACAATGTGCAGGGGCTTGGCACCGGCAGCATCACGATGGACGCGGCGGACGACTTGCTGACGTTTGATACCTTTAACGGTCAGACCGCCAGCGGTGCATTGGCTAATCAACTGCTCGGTGCAGGTTCTGTTCAGCTAGACAGCACGGAAGTCATCAGCCTGGCGGCGGATAACAGCACTTTCAGCGGTAACTTCACTATCGGCAATGATGCCACACTGATTGTCTCTGAGAATGCGGACATCGGTACGGCGTCCGTTACCGATAACGGTAAGTTGCAGATTGATAATGCGGCGGATATGACGCTGAACAACATCGTTACCGGCACCGGCGGACTGGTGAAAAACGGCGCGGGCACGCTGACTGTCTATCAGCCCGCGTATTCCGGCACGACTGATATCAACAGCGGGACAGTCATCGTCGGCGACGGCACACAAACAGGAGCGAAACTGGGGGCAGACGGTGCCGGTGTGGTCACTGTGGCGTCCGGCGCAACGCTTGCCGGTAATGGCACTATCAGCGGTGATGTGACCAACAACGGCACCGTCGCCGCACTCAACAGCCTTTCGGCTTACGGCTCGGCAGCAGCCAGCGTGCTTAACCTCAGCGGCAATCTGACCAACAACGGTTTATTGCAACTGGCGGGTGGAACGATCGGCAACACTTTATCGGTCGGCGGCAACTATGTCGGCGGCGGGGTGCTGGCGCTGCGCACGGTGCTCGGCGGCGATAACTCGGTGACCGATAAACTGGCAGTGGCGGGTGATACTTCCGGCACTACGCAGGTGACGGTGCAAAATGCCGGCGGGAACGGCGCGCAGACCACTACCGGGATTCAGGTGGTGGACGTCGGTGGGGCTTCGAACGGTGTATTCAGTCTAAATGGCCGTGCAGTGGCCGGGGCGTACGAATATCATCTGGTGAAGAACACCACCAACGGCGACTGGTATCTGCAATCGGGCAATGACACACCTGTGCCGCCGCAGCCACCAGAACCGCCAACGCCGTCTTCGAACAATTTCCGTCCTGAACCGGGCGCATATCTGGCGAACCAGCGTGCGGCACAGAACATGTTCCTGCACACGCTTTATGACCGTTCCGGGGCGGCGCGCAGCAGTCAGGACACCGATATGGCGAAAGGCTGGGTGCGCCTGGGGGGCGATTACACTAAACAGAAAAGTAACGGTGGTCTGTACGATGAGAAAACCCACACCACGCTGGTGCAGCTCGGCAGCGATTTGTATCAGCTCGACGGTGTAAAGGGTGACCAAATCAACGCCGGTGTGATGGCGGGCTACGGGCATTCGAGCAGTAATACCAGCGTTAAAAACAGCACCTATGAAGCCAGCGGGCAGGTGAACGGTTACAGTATCGGGGCCTACGGCACATGGTATGAGCAGCCAGATCGCGTGACCGGTGCCTACGTCGATAGTTGGATCCAGCACGCCTGGTATAAAAACGATGTCAACGGCGACAGCCTGCCGCAGGAGTCTTACGACAGTCAGGGGACGGATGTTTCGCTCGAAACCGGTTACGGCTTCGCGATGAAACAATCCGATGAAGTCCGCTGGGTAGTGACCCCACAGGCACAGCTGATTTACAGCCACTATGAAACCGATGGTCATACCGAGCAAAACGGTACCCGCGTCAACGCCAACGGCGACGACGGCATCAGAAGCCGCATGGGCGTGCGTCTGAGCCGCCAGAATACCGTCAAACTGAACAGCGCACAGCCGTTCGTCGAAGTGAACTGGTATAACGGCAAACCGGCGTCAGACAGCGTGGACTTCAATAAGGTACGTTTTGAAAACGCCACGTCGGTTAACCGTTACGAGGTCAAAGCCGGGGTGACCGGTTCCATCAATGAAAAATGGCAGACCTGGGGACAAGTCAGCAGCACCTGGGGTGATAACAACTATCAGGGCTATCAGGGCATGGTGGGGGTGAAATACCAGTGGTAAGACGATAACCCTGTCAGTTGATTAAATGAAAAAGCCGCAGCGATTATCCCTCGTTGCGGCTTTTTTATTGTGGGGCGATCAGAGGAAATCTTGTCTCTGTGGCGTAAAGGTATCGAGCAGCACGCCTTTCTCCAGACAAACGCAGCCGTGCATGATGTACGGTTTTTTATACAATGTATCGCCCGCCGACACTTCCCGCGTTTCTTCACCAATGGTGAATTTGAAGCGTCCGGACAGCACGTACGTCAGCTGTTCATGCACATGATTGTGCATCGGGCCGACCGCGCCTTCTTCAAAATACACTTCGACCGCCATCATGGTGCCGTCGTGCGCCAGAACGCGACGGCTGACACCGTCACCCAGATCCTGCAATGGAATGTCTTTTCTAAAGATGAACATCAGTTAGTCCTTACGTAATGAGCTGAGCAGGGCATCCGGAATTTCAGCCAGATACAACGCCGGTAATCCTTCGTAGTCGGTGGTGAACAGCACGTGGCGATCGTCTGGCGAAAAAGAGGGGTGCGGATGCGTGACCTGACGGTCACCGTCGAGCACGCGCCATGAACTGTTATGAGCTGCCAGCGGGGCGTACTGACGCGTTTTGGCATCAAAAATGTACAGCCACGGATCGTTTTCAATCGTATGGCTGGCAGTATCTTGCACATCCACCGGCGTACCGGAACCGTCGCCAACCAGCAGTGAGCCATTTTCGTTGCTCATCAGATGGGAACAGGCTGGCATGGTCATCAGGCTGATATCTTCGCCGGTTTGCGGATCATAACGGCGGATATGACGATCGGGCTGGCCTTTCAGGTAGGAGACGTACATTAAGGCCGAGCCGTCCGGTACCCAGAATTCATGCGTGCAGCTTTCGCCCGGTGCATGTTCCTTCACCTTGCGCACGTGAGTGCCGTCTTCATTGACCAGCCACATACGCGCATCGACCAGATCGTGCGGGCCTTCGTGGCAAAACGCGACGGTGCTATCATCATACGGGCGATAGATCGGATGGCCGAGCCATTCATTTTTCTCATGAATCACGGTGGATTTTCCGCTCAGAAGATCCACCTTCAGCAAGCGGCAGCGCGGATTACTGTGGTAAAACGCCTGAAAGATTTTCCAGTCTGAGAGCGGCGTCCAGTCTTCGCGACTGATCTCAATGCCAACCAGGCTGGTGCATTCGCTGTTCGCCACCCAGGTGCCGTAACCGACCCATTCTTCCGGCACCTGATATACCGTTGCTTCGCTGAAATCCGCCAGTGTGACCCGCTGCAGACGACGTTCGTTTTTAACGTAATACAGGTATTGATCATCCGGGGAAAGGAATCCGCCAAAGGTGTTATCGCCTTTACTTTCGGTCAGTTGCACTGCTTTTTGAGTGTTCAGATCCAGCAAGTAATAATTGCGATTGCCGTCAAATTCCCCTGCAAACAAGACCTTACTCCCATCGCGGGTAAAACATTTTTGATAGAAATAGTTGCGATGACAAAGCACATCGGGCGGCGTCAACCGGGTAACGCGTGCGCCGGTTTGCGGGTCCGAAATGGTGTGGAAACTGAATTGAATCTGAGAACCTTTCGCCATGATTCACCTCATAAGTGGCAATAAAATCAGCCGGGTAATTGGCTTTCTTTTATTAATTGAAATGTAATTTCATTAAATTGAAAACACACTACCACTTACTGCTGTGGACTGAAGGCGAGCGCTGCCAAAAATGCCATCTGGATCACATTTTTCCCTTCTGTAAAAAACATTCTATAATGTCATGGTTTCGTAAATATCAATTGATACCCAGAATACATTAAGGGTACTGAACAAATACCTCACGCTTTACAAAGTGGAGTTATTTTAGAAAAGGGATGTACATGATTAGATTGAGAAAGAAACGCGTCAAACCGATGCAAATTAACGATATCACTATCATCGACGATTCCAAGCTCAAGAAGGCGATCACCGCTGCTGCGCTCGGTAATGCGATGGAGTGGTTTGACTTTGGTGTTTACGGTTTTGTCGCCTTCGCGCTGGGTCAGGTGTTTTTCCCTGGCGCAGATCCGGGTATTCAGATGATTGCCGCACTGGCAACGTTCTCAGTGCCATTCCTCGTCAGGCCTCTGGGCGGTCTGTTCTTCGGTGCACTGGGGGATAAGTTTGGTCGCCAGAAAGTATTATCTGTCACCATTATTATCATGTCGGTCAGTACCTTCTGTATCGGTCTGATACCCGGCTATGCCACCATCGGTATCTGGGCACCCATTTTGCTGTTACTGGCAAAACTGGCGCAGGGGTTCTCGGTGGGCGGTGAATACACCGGTGCCGCGATCTTCGTTGCTGAATACTCTCCGGACAGAAAACGTGGCTTCCTCGGCAGCTGGCTGGACTTTGGATCCATCGCCGGTTTCATCCTCGGTGCGGGCGTGGTTGTTCTGATTTCCAGCATCGTCGGCGAAGCAAACTTCCTCGAGTGGGGCTGGCGTATTCCGTTCTTCATCGCCGCGCCGTTGGGTCTGATTGGTATCTACCTGCGTCATGCGCTGGAAGAGACCCCGACGTTCCAGCAGCACGTTGATAAAATCGACAGTGATTCCCGTAAAGACATTGCAGAGCCGCCGAGAGTCTCTTTCCGCGAAATTCTGACCAAACAGTGGAAACCGCTGATCGTCTGCGTCGGTATGGTGATTGCCACCAACGTCACCTACTACATGTTGTTGACGTATATGCCGAGTTACCTGTCCCACAGCCTGCATTACTCTGAAGACCACGGCGTGTTGATCATCATCGCTATCATGGTCGGTATGCTGTTCGTCCAGCCATTTATGGGTTTGCTGAGCGACCGATTTGGCCGTAAGCCATTCATCCTTATCGGCAGCGTGGGGCTGTTTATTCTGGCGATACCGTGCTTTATTCTGATCAACAGCGGTGTAGTGGGGCTTATCTTTGCAGGGCTTCTGATCCTCGCGGTGTTGCTGAACTGCTTCATCGGCGTGATGGCCTCGACCTTACCGGCGATGTTCCCGACCCATATCCGTTACAGCGCGCTGGCGATTGCCTTTAACGTTTCTGTGCTGATTGCCGGCCTGACGCCAACTATCGCCGCGTGGCTGGTGGAATCGACCGGTAACTTGTATATGCCTGCCTACTACCTGATGGTGGTTGCGGTTATTGGTCTGGTCACCGGTATCTTCATGAAAGAAACCGCCAATCGTCCGCTGAAAGGCGCGACACCGGCGGCTTCTGACCGTGCCGAAGCGAAAGAAATCCTGCAAGAACATCACGACAATATCGAACAGAAAATCGAAGATATTGATACGCAGATTGCTGAACTTCAGGCCAAAAGAAAAAACCTGATCGACCAGCATCCTGAAATCAACGGATGATGTTTTGATGAAGTAAATGAGGCCGGTCAGCATTGTTGACCGGCCTTTTTTTTGCCTTGCGCCGCATTTTTCCCAATCCTGCTCCATACTTCATTTCCCGGTCATCTGAATGGAAAGCATGAATGCAGAATCCTACGTTGTTTCAGTTCTTTCACTGGTATTACCCGGACGGCGGCAAGCTGTGGCCGGAAGTGGCGGAAAAAGCCGCGTGGCTGGCAGAAATCGGTATCACTGCGGCATGGCTGCCGCCTGCGTATAAGGGTGATTCCGGCGGATATTCCGTCGGTTACGACACCTATGATTTGTTTGATCTCGGTGAGTTCGAGCAAAAAGGATCCCGCGCCACCAAGTATGGCGACAAAGATGGTTTACTGGCGGCGATTGCTGCGCTGAAACAACATCAGCTCGGCGTGATCCTTGATGTGGTGCTCAATCACAAAATGGGTGCTGACGAAAAAGAACGCGTGCAGGTTAACCGCGTCAATATTGATAACCGCGAAGATATCAGCGATGACATCATTGAAGCGGATGCCTGGACGCGTTTCACATTCCCCGTGCGTAACGGCCAGTATTCCAAATTTATCTGGGATTTCCACTGCTTCAGCGGCGTCGATCACATCGAAAACCCCGATGAAAACGGCATCTTTAAAATCGTCAACGATTACACCGCCGGTGGCTGGAACGATCAGGTGGATGACGAGTTCGGTAATTACGATTACCTGATGGGCGCCAACGTCGATTTCCGTAACAACGCCGTCAATGAGGAGCTGAAATACTGGGCGCGCTGGCTGATGGATCAGACCCAATGCACCGGCTTTCGCCTCGACGCGGTCAAGCACATTCCGGCGTGGTTCTATAAAGACTGGATCGACCATATTCAGGCAGAAGCTGAGCAGCCGATGTATATCGTCGCCGAATACTGGTCACACGATGTCCCGACGCTGCAAAATTATATCGATCAGGTCGATGGTAAAACGATGCTGTTCGATGCGCCGTTGCAGCTTAACTTCCACCATGCGTCAAAGCAGGGGGCGGATTTCAACTTCACGCAGATTTTTGACAACACGCTGGTGGCGGCCGATCCGGCGCACGCCGTGACGCTGGTCGCTAACCACGACACCCAGCCGTTACAGTCGCTGGAAGCGCCGATCGAGCCGTGGTTCAAACCACTGGCCTACGCGCTGATACTGTTGCGTGAACAAGGCGTGCCGATTGTCTTTTATCCCGATCTCTTCGGTGCGACTTATGAAGATGAAGGCGATGACGGCAATAATTACACCATCGATATGCCTGCTATTCCTGGGCTGGAGACGTTAATCAAAGCGCGACAGACCCACGCATGGGGCGTGCAGACGGACTATTTTGATCACCCTAATTGCATTGCGTTCAGTCGCAGCGGCACCGAAGAGCATCCTGGCTGCGTGGTAGTGATGTCCAACAGCGAGGCAGGAGAGAAAACCATTGAACTGGGTGAAAATCTCGCACACATAAAATGGCGGGATTTGCTGGAACATCGTGAAGACATTATCGAAACCGACGAGCATGGCACGGCGCAGTTCTTCTGCGAAGCGGGCAGTGTGAGCGTGTGGATTTTAGCGGAGTGACACCAACGGCAGGCTGACGGGAATATCAGCCTGCCGTTTAATCAGCGGATACCGAAAGCAATCAGCAGTGAATACATCCCAATCAGCAGTACAAATGCCACCACGCCAGCCATACCGCTCGCTCTTGCCATCAAATACCACGGGAAGGTGACCAGCATAATCATCGCGTTGAGCGGCACCGCATACCACTTCCATTTTTTCGGGGCCATTATCCACAGCACAAAAAAACCGACCATACTCAGCACGCCGTAATTTGTCACCACCATTTGAAGATTGCTAACATCTGGTTTGAAAGTCTCGAAAAATCCCAACAGTATTCTGACCAGAACTGCCATCGCCAGCAGTGAAAAGCCGCTTTCAATCATCACCATAATGCCCTGACGATAGCGCAGCCGCTGTTCCAGCAAGCTGTAACCCTGTATAAAAATACCGACCAGTAAAATCAGCGCAATACGGTCACGCCATCTGTTGGGATCGTCGTGGGTGCCCAACATGATCAGCAAAAGCCAGAACCCGGTCAGAAACACGGTTCCCCAAGTCAGCGCCAGCCGGGTTTCTGCCAGACTGCTCACCAGCTGAGAATTGACTCGTGGCAAAAGGGATGGGAAATGCATACGGATGTGGCTCAGCTCTTTATTGAGCGGCGTGAGGAAATCCGGTATCCATTTTGCCCACCACGGCAGTGTTGCACCTTCAACGGTCAGCAGCCGCAAACGCTGGCGATCCAGTGCCGAGCCCTGATACTTTTTTGCCAACTGCGACCAGTAATAGTTCGCGCCCGTTTTCTCAATCTGATAATGAAGCGCAGCAAGACGTTGTGATGAAATCCCTTCAGGCTGATAGTGGTCAATCTCCCAGCCCATCACCTCAGACACTTTCATCAGCAGCGCCGAATACAATCCTTCGCGCTCACACAGCTGAGCGGCCAGCTCCTGGCTGAACACTTCACGCAGCCGCAGATTTTGCAATACATCGCCGGAAAGCGTGGACCGCAGGCGTTTCAGGCCTTCGATTTCATCATCCATTAGACTATTAATAATGCCCGTTATGGTATCCGTCAGGCGTATTTCCTGCTCCAGCGACGTATCGATAACCGGCGTTTTCTGCGTAAGAGGCTCAACGTGAATCTGCATTTTCCACGGCGAAGAAGTGGCGTCTTCGGTAGCCTCAAATTCCGCGATAAAATCATTCTGTGCAGACATCTCCGCCGCCAGCTTCGCGCCTTCAAACGCTTCTCTCAGCCGCTGATATCCCTGAGGATCCCGATCAGGCCGCGTGGTTTTCAGTTTGCGGGCATAAGCGCGTTTGATATCGCTGAGATCGTCAGTAGGTTCGATGCCTAAAACGGACCAGATACTCATGCGGTTACTCCCATTCTTTGCGCAGATAAGCGATCAATCCTTCAATCTCCTGGCGCGCTTCGGCAATCATTCTTGCATCCTGCGTATCGAGCACGCTTTCGAAGCGGTACAAATGGTCGGCAATATACTGACGCTGGTCGCCGAGACTTTGTTCATAAAACGCGTTCGCTTCGGCGACTAACTGGCGATTGACCAGTTGCTCGCGCGGATGCTGTTTAATGTTCTCCAGCCTTAGCAGGCTGGCCGAAATTTGCTCTGGCGTCAGCGAACCGGGGGATTTTTCAATCACCAGTTTCTGCATCTCGCCGGTATTGTCGACTTTGCATTCCACTTCCAGAATGCCGTCGAGCGTATAGGTAAAACGCACATCTGCGGTGATTTCTCCCGCAGGGCGTGGCGGCACATCCACAGATAACGAACCGAGCAAAATGTTGTCGGTAACCCGGCGGGCTTCACCCTGATAAATGGCGAGCTCAATGACTTTTTGCTGAGGGGTAATTGTGACGATGGATTCCACGCGGCTTACCGGCACAAAGCTGTTGCGCTCGATCAGCGGCAGGAAATGCCCGCTTTCATAGCTTTCGCCTTTACGGCGCGCGATTTCAATCCCCAGCGTAAACGGCATCACATCGGTTAGAACGATATCGTCGAGCGCCTGATCCTGCATCGCCAGCCCGGCCTGAATGCCTGCGCCTAATGCCACCGCCTCATCGGGCTGAAGATCGGTTCGGGGGAAGCGGCCAAACAAACGGGCGACGGCCTGACGCACCAGCGGCATCCGCGTTGCACCGCCCACCAGCACGATATGATCGACCTGATCCGGCGAGAATTTGGCATCGCGCAACGCCTGAATGACCGGTTTTTTCATCCGCTCAAGCGCGCTTTCGCAGCACTGCGCCAGAATATCATTGGTGATTGTCCAGCTCAGCGTTTCGCCGTCGTGCTGATAGCTGACGCTGACACAATCCTGCGAAGTCAGCTGACGTTTGGCCCTTTCCGCCAGTGTGACCAGCCGCCCCTGCAAGCCGGACTCTTCTTTATTCAGCTGCGGATACTGCGCCAGCATCCAGCTGACCAGACTGCGGGTAAAATCATCGCCGCCGAGGAACACGTCGCCGCTGCTGGCGCGCACTTCAATCACGCCTTCGAACATATCGATGATCGAGACATCAAAAGTGCCGCCGCCCAGATCGAACACCAGAAACTTTTGCTCCTGCTGATTCGCCAGCCCGTAGGCCAGCGAGGCCGCGGTCGGTTCATTCAGCAGCCGCTCGACGCGCAGACCTGCCATCTCACCGGCAGTTTTCACGGCTTTGCGCTGGATGTCATTGAAATAGGCGGGAACGGTGATAATGGCGCGCTCCACGTTGCAGCCGCAATGTTGTTCGACATCGGCCTTCAGGCTGCGTAACAGCAGGGCGGAAAGCTCCTCGGCGCGAAAATACTGATTGCCAAGCCTGAACTGATGGTCGGTGCCCATAAACCGTTTAAAACTGGAGAGGGTTAAATCGGGGTGAGTGAACAGGCGGGCATGAGCGGGTGCGCCGGTCAGTATGTGTCCGTCGTCATCAAGCCCGATGACCGAAGGCGTGAGGTTCTGCCCGTAAGCGTTGGGTACCAGCACGGCCTGACCGTTCTGCCAGATGGATACCGCACTATTTGAGGTGCCTAAATCGATCCCTATCAACATCCGTATCACTCCCAAAATAAACTTGAAAAAATGGCCGAAAGAGAACTCTATCGGCCAAAGTTACAGAATATTGAGGTTTTTTTGTAGCCGTTTACGCGATGGTTACTTTCTTATCCAGATAGACATCCTGCACCGCATTAATCAGCGCCACGCCATCCTTCATGGATTTCTTGAACGCTTTACGTCCCAGAATCAGCCCCATACCGCCCGCGCGTTTATTGATAACGGCAGTGCGTACGGATTCCTGAATGTCATTTTCCCCCGCTGCACCGCCGGAGTTAATGAGGCCCGCGCGACCCATGTAGCAGTTCGCCAGCTGATAACGCACCAGATCGATCGGGTGATCTGTTGTCAGTTTTGAATAGACGCGTTCGTCGGTGTAACCAAATTTCACGGCTTTATAGCCACCGTTATTTTCCGCCATTTTTTGTTTGACGATGTCAGCGCCAATGGTGGCGGCCAGATGGTTAGCTTGACCGGTTAAATCCGCGCTGGAGTGATAATCCTTGCCGTCTTTAATGAACGCCGGGTTGCGCAAATAGGCCCACAGCACAGTCACCATACCTAGCTCATGTGCGCGTTCAAACGCGGCTGAAATCTCTTCGATCTGGCGGCGCGACTGTTCGGAACCGAAATAAATCGTGGCGCCCACGGCCTGCGCACCCAGATTAAACGCCTGTTCCACGCTGGCATAGAGCGTCTGATCGTACTGCGTCGGATAGCTCAGCGTTTCGTTGTGGTTCAGTTTGACCAGGAACGGGATTTTATGGGCATAGCGGCGGGACACTGAGGCCAATACGCCGTAAGTCGACGCCACACAGTTACATCCGGCTTGCAGTGCCAGTTCAACAATATTTTTGGGATCGAAATACAGCGGATTGGCGGCGAATGACGCGCCAGCGGAATGTTCTACGCCCTGATCGACAGGCAGAATCGACAGATAACCGGTGCCCGCTAAGCGGCCGGTGTTATACAGATTCTGCATGGCGGTCAGCACGCGCGGGGAGCGGTTGTTGTCGATCATTACCCGGTCAACAAAATCGCTGCCCGGCAGATAAAGCTGGTCAGCGGGAATGGTTGTGCATTGATGTTGAAGCAGCGAATCTGCTTCTTTGCCTAGTAATTTCGTAATATCAGTCATGATGAACTCCGTCTCTGTCTCTGGCCGGATGGCGCAGAGCAATGAATGAACCTGATTTACAGTAGACTAACGGTTTGAATACAGCCAACTTGTACATTACATGCTCAGTAAATCATTGAATGGCTGACTGAGTCAGCACAACCAGATGGTCAGCTTGTAAAACAAACATGGGCAACAACGCGGGTAAGGTATCTGCAGGCAAGATGAGAGAAGAGCGCTGAAATAATGAAACCGGGGCCTCAGACCCCCGGTTTGATCAGAAAGGACTGACAAATTACGCCTGAGCTTTCAGCTCCCGCAGCATCTGCACCAGCCGTTCGCGCTGGGCGCCTGGGATTTCGCCACCGGCGGCGTAACCGGCGTTGCGCATGATGCTTTCCTGCAAACCGACCAGCCAGTCGTAGATGTAGAACGCCGTGGAATTGGTCGGCGTGGCGGAGAGTTTGGTCAGGCGCTGGGTGGATTTCCAGCTGGCGACGCTTTTCTGCGGTTTGGCAAAAATCTTATTACCCTTGTTAATGCGGCTTTCCGGTCGGTCTGCCTCATTCTGTTTCTCAAAGCCCAGCCACGCTACGAAATCACCCAATACCGTCAGCGCGCGCGAGACCTGACGGTCAGCGTGATGTTCATGCTCACGCGTTCCCGCAGGAAGTGCGCCGCCCAGTGAGCGGGCCAGCGATTCGCCCATTTCAAGACGGAAGCTTGCGGTGATAAGCTCCTCCATCAGCAACTCAATCGTCGGTTTGGCGACGCCGAGCAGCGCAATCAGCGGCTCGTTTTCCGGCAAACTGCGCAAATGGTTGATCCAGTAACGTTGTACCTGACGTGCAAACGCAGTGCCGTCATCAGGTTTTTCCTGCCACACCTGCGTGTCCTGCTGCTCGGCGAACAGGTCGATATGGATGCCGATCCCGAAACTTTCGACACCTGCGTCATCCTGCACGCGGGCGTCGTCCGGCTGTGCGGCCAGTTCGTGATAGATGCGGTGCAACTCGTCGCGGCTCGGTAGCAGTTTTTCCAGCAGTTCGCCGTGAACGCCGGTGCGGGTTTGCAGCGCTTTGATCACCGTTTGTACGGTGCGCTGCTTCTGCGCCGGATCGGCGGTTTCGCCTTCCTGATACCAGCTGCCCAGCAGATTATCGGCCAGCTCGCGGCGAAGTTCGTCGCGCTGTTCGGCCAGACGGTTGAGCCGGATCTCAGGGCGTATTTCTGCCACCAGGTAATCGGCCATGCGTTGCAAACCACGATCGTCCATTGCCAGCAAGGCGCCCCAGGCATCGCCCGGATTACCCACGTGGCGCTGCACGGCTTCATCGTAATGCACGGATTCCGTCATCCGGCGGTCAAACGGCGTCAGCACCCACACCAGACCTGGTTTGCGACGGCTGCGCACCTGCGTGTTCTCGCCGTGCATCTCTTTGACCCAGTGCTCCAGCGTCCGGCCCACGGCCACCACGTCCTCACGTTTATCCGCAGCGGTGCACACCATCAGCATGTTCATCTCATGACGATCGGTATAACGCTCGGGTAAATAAGCAATCTTGGCGCGGAACAGCGGAGTGATGTCGTCCTCGCTGTCAATTTCTTCATCTGCCGCGCCATAGCCGGGTAAATCCAGCAAGTCTATCTCTTCAAACAACGCTTCACGCGGCGGAGAAAGAAGGGGGATTTGCACTTCAGCAGCAAGCATCGTCAGCTCTTCAAGTGACAACGTCACCGGTGCGACGCTTTGGTCGTTAAATTCTGGACATACCGAAATTTCAATGTCATAGGCCGGAGACTGGCTGAAAATACCGTCGGCTGGCTGCATAGCGTCATCAACCAGAACGCTCAGCGGGGCGAGCAAACTTTGCGCGCCACCCAGATGTTGCAGCGTGTGGGCGTAATGACGATAGGCGGTGGTCAGTGCGGGGACATTGCCCCACAAAAGAGAGAACAGGCGCGCGCGGTCGTCGATATTCAGATAGGGTGCGAGCTTCACGGCAACCGGCCAGTAATGCGCATTCAGATGGCGGAAGCGTCGTGCGTCGAGACGAATCATGGAATCCCATAATCCCATAATCTCTTCACTACTGAATCCTGGCACCGGCAAAGGCTGACGGTGCATCGCCAGTTTATTCAGATGCTCGGTGATCTGCTGGGTATCCGGCACGTGATAAAGCGCATCCGGCCGGAAAGCGCGAACCATAATACGTGCCAGATCGGCCTCATTGAGCAGCAGAACGCGCACCGGAAACGCACGGTCTTTCACCTCGGTCTGGCGGGTGAAACGGGTCGCAAGCCGCGCGGCGCGGTTACCCGGATTAATCTGCGTCAGGTAATCGAGCGTTACGCCGCCGAGACGGGTTTCAAGACGGCCATAGTTACCGGCTGCCAGCGCACAAATCAGATAGGATTTTCCCGCCTGCGAATGACCGTAAAAACCCAGCGTCTGCGTCAGTTTTGCCGCCTGCTTAAGGCGGCGTGCTTTATCGCGGCAGCGCTTAAGTTGCAGGTTCAGGCGATCGGCTTCCAGATCCAGACGCGGCGCCTGTTCGCGGGTCATTTCCACCCATTCCAGCGAGTCGCCGATGGTGTCATCTAGCTGCGTAAACTGCTGTTCCAGCAGAACGGCATTCAGGTTTTTGGAGGTTGTGTTAGTTGAAGTCATGAGACGAATACGCTCCCACTGTCGATCCAGTAATGGCTCTCGCCCAGTGTGTTCAGCCGAAGTCGCAGGTGATGAGACGGCACTTTGGTGCCGTTATCCAGCACTGCGCTGGCGATGTCGAAATACTCCGGCGTCGGGTTTTCTTCCCCTTTCTTAACGGCCAGTTTCACACGCAGCACGCTGTCTCCTGCAACTTTGCGTGCCAGTTCCGGCTCAGCAATTGACAGGGTATACAGCGGCGAGGCAGGCCAGCGTTCATTTTCCAGCTGGCGGAAGCCCAGACAAATCGCGCCGCGAATACGGAAGTTGGCAGCGCTGTCGAGCTTGTAGTCATGTGCATCGAGATCGATATCGCTGTAACAGACGTTGTCGTCGGTCAGTGCCTGATTGCCGTCGAGCATGCCGAGATAGCGCACAGTGGAATACGGCTGGAAATCACCGGCTTTGAAATAGAAACCCGGCAGGCGGAGATCCAGCGCCAACAGGCACAGCATCGCGCCGACGGCGGCGGTAGATTTCGGGTTATCAATGCGGCCCAGTTTGTTGAACGGATACCAGCCGCTGGTGTGATAGCCATCGAGCGATAACATGCGGTTGATCGGCAGCGGTTGCAGGTGGCGGAACAATGCCTGAATGCCGGGGAAACGCGATGGGCGGCCTGTCAGCAGCAGCACGTCGCAGTCATGCAACGAAACCACTTCGCACAGCGAACGCAGATTTTGCGTGATGCTCATGCGGTTGGATAAAAACTCGCTGTGCAGCTTACTGAGTTTCAGCACCAGCGGAGCCTGCAGAATGTCGAACACCGGTGAACCAGCGGGCAGAGCGCGCTGGATCTCGCCGTGCAGATAGTCGAGGACTTTCTGCGTCGGTCGTTGTTCCAGCAACTCGCCGAACGGCGCGTCGATTTCCGCGTGGGTATCGAGCGGATCGAAGCGTTCGTACACTTCCAGCACGGCGTGCGCCAGGGGAATGAAAATTTGCAAAGTGCTTTGCTGGCGCAGCGTGGCGTGACCGTCCATCCGGCCCTCGCTGCCGAACAGACGGGTCATCAGGCTGTCGGGATTAGCCAGACCGGCTTTTTTCAGCGTCGCGTGCAGGGCAGGCAAAATGTAAAGCTGGATCACGTCGAGCAGAATATCGTCACCCGCGACTTTAAAGCCTTCGCGGAACAGCAGGCGCGGGGTGATTTTGACGTTATTGCCCATGCCGTCGTCGAGCCAGTACTGCGTGATGGCCAGATCAGTAGTGCCGCCGCCGATATCAATTGAGGCGATCCGCAGGGTTTTGCCAACCGGTTCATCGTCGGCCAGTTGGCGATCCGGACGCGCCATACTGGCAAAGAATTCGCCGGTATGCCCGCCGAAATTCACCTGCGTTTCGTTGTACAGATATACCATTTGCCCGCAGGTGGCTTCGTCCCACTCCATCTGCACATCCGGCACCGGCATAGTACTTTTGGCTTTGTCTGCCTGCGTTTTGAAACCATCGTCCGACGGATGCCAGCCCATGGATTTCCACACCAGACCAATCGCTTCCTGCATCCGGCGGCGGAATATCTCGCGCTCCGGTTTCGGCATCGCCGAAGGCAGGGTCAGAATGATGTTACGCAGCTGGCGCGGCGCGGAAGAGCGCAGCATTTTAGCGCGCTGGGCGGGGCTGTTGATTTGCATCAGCGCCTGCGCCAGCAGTTCAGACAACATTAGCGTCATCACCGAGCTGCGGCTGTAGTGCGCGGAGAACACCGGAAGACGATCTTCAGGTGCCAGATCAGACAGCGACTGGCCTTCGTCATTAATCAGAAACGTCAGCGGCATCGCGGCGGCGACGGGTTCCTGCACCGCGCCGTGACCTCCCTGGCTGAAACGCCAGCCCGGCGTGTAGCTGTCTTCATCCCACAAATAGCGGCGCGGGCTGGAGAGACCGGTGGATCCTTCCGTCCCCTCGCGCAGTTGCGCCAGACGACTGGCTTCGCGACCGGCACGCAGGATTGACGGCCAGATAAAGGCATCGTCACGGCCACTTTCTACCGAGAAGTTCGGCTTGCCGAAGCGCGCCTGTGAGAATTCCACGCGACTTTCGAACAGCTCGTTATAGAGAAAATGTGGCCGGGAGAGATCGCGCAGTTGCAGCTCGCTGGTCTGTTTCAGACCATCGGTTTCGCCGACGTGATCTTCCACCAGAATGCCGCAGGTGTGCGAATTGCCTACGTCCAGAATCAGATCGACGTTGATCGCCGGTTCCTGCAACGTTGCGCCGTTGATCTTCAGCTCAGGAATGCCCAGCTGGCTGCCGATCATCCCCAATATGTTCAGATAATGCGCCTGATACTCAAACTCACGCAGTGCCACTTTAATGTTACGGACTTCGCGCAGTTCGCGGATCGCCGACTGCTCGGTGAAGACTTCGCGCAGCCAGCCATCGACCCAGGTCTGATCGAGAAAATCGAGCAGCTCTTCGTTATGCCACGCCAGCGCAAAGTTGATGCCGTTTTTGACGTCGTCCGGCGTCGGTGCCAGCTGCGTTTGTTCGTCATCGCCTTCCGCCACACGGGTATCAAACGCGATCACCACGCGGTGCGTGCTTCCATCGGCTTCCGGCGCATCCAGCGCACGGATTTGCACCCGCGCCCAGTTGTCAGGCCCGGCCATAAACGTGCGCGGCGGGTTGAAGCGCAGAAACGGCAGCGGAAGCCAGATCTGATCGAGCAGCTGTAAGGATTGCTCAAGCGAAAAACTGAACTCCGGGCGTACCACTTCAGGCGCCGCGCCGTCGAGCCCCGGCAGGAAATGGCGGCCGCTTTGCGCGTTGTAATCCAGCCGCAGCAGCGGACCGTTGGCGCTTTTGCGCACGAACTTCGCGGGCAGCGCGTCGTCCCAGACCGGTTTTAGTGCGAAATCGAGGAACTGGATCCCGCTGTCCTGAATCAGGGTAATCTTTTGTTTAAAATCAGTAATGGATGCCAGCATGGGTTATTTACCTTCGCGCTTTATCGTCATGGGATACACCGTGTCGCCGTTGTAGCGGCCCTGACACACGGCAGCGCCGGTCGCGCCCTGGGTACAGCTGATTTCCGGCATCTGATAGCGGGAACCGTCGCTGCATTTCGCGCGGTAACGGCTGTTGATCACCAGATTGCCCGACTGCATCAGCCCGGCATTGATCGCCGCGCGACAGGTGATCCCTGCGCCATAGCTGATTTTCACCGTACCCTGACCTTCTTTAATTTGATAACGCAAGACCGGCGGCTTACCGGTCACCGGATCTTTGATATCCACAATCACATTCCAGTTACCGTTGAGGAATTTCGTCGAGCCGATTTTCACGGCGTCCGGTGGCATTACCAGCGCGTTTTTGCTGACAGGTGCGGGTGAGGGGGCCGGTTCTGCAACAACCGGATTTTTTTCGGCTTCGGCGACCGGTTCTGGCGAAGGCACTACCACGGCCGCAGGCGCAACCGGCAGCGGAGCCGTTTCCGGGGTTTTCACTGCCGGTGACAGGGTTTCAGGTGCTTTGACTTCAGGTTCTTCAGCAATGGCTTTGGGCGCGATGACTTCAGGCTCAGGTTTCGGCTCAACCTTGGCGATGACAGGTTGCGGCGCAGGTGTGCGCGAATACATCCAGGCAGCGGCAGAACCGGCTAACACCAGCGCGACCACCGGTAACGCCCACAGCAGCGGCGAGACTTTACGGCGAACGACGGCTGGTTTCGGTTCAGGGATGTCCTGCTCAGCGGCGCGGGCTTCGATGGTTTTCACCACGCGAACCGGCCCGGCTGGTGGTGTAACCGGCGTTTCCACCTGCGTGGGTTCTGCGGTCATGGTGAACGCTGGCAGCGGTTCTTCGGCTTTCAGGGTCTCGCGCAGGCAGGCGAACGCATCGGTATTGCTGCTGTTATCCAGGCTGACAAAGCCCCAGAACGTCAGTACAGGCTGGCCGCCGACCAGATAGACATGATTTTGATCCGGGAAGCGAAAGGCTTTTTCCAGTAACGCGCCGAAAAACTGTAAGGCTGATTTTTCTGAAGCTTTGGCCGCGCTGCTGATTTGCGCGACGCTGTCGAGGCAGTTTTCCAGATGACGCAGCGCCGATGCACGCGCCGCATCCGTCGCTGCTGCCCAGGATGTCACTTTGCCTTCGCGGGGGGAGTACCAGTCGAGACGATCGCCCGACTCATTAAGTTGTGGAATAGCCAGACAATCGGCAATCGACGGTTGTTTACGCAGGCGTAAGGTTTCCCGTAATTGCGGGGCCGATGCATAAACCGGTTGCCCGTTTTCGCCCAGCGCAAGGATGTCGTTGAGACTGCCACTGCGTAAAAATGATTTTGCCACGCCTGAGTAACCCTTGTTGGTTTTGGTCTGCAAAAAGTGCACATAGAAAAGGTGCATGATGCGAGCATTCTGAGTGATTTAAGGGAAATCAAACGGCGGAATAAGCGGTTAAAAGGGTGGCTGTTTGTGGCGTGGGGAAGGGAATACAGGATGACGGAATCAATACCGTCATCCAGAGTTGTATCAGAAACGCATGCGCGTCATATTAAAAGTGAAAACTATCGTAGAGATGGCGTTCAATGTCGGTCAATTTATTACGATCATAATTGCCGAAAAATAGCGGACCCCCGAGCGCATTTACCACGACGCCGCTGGCCGTGATTGCTGCAGATTTATAATCACCGGCTTTTATCGCACTCACGGTATCACGTGAGAAAACCCTGGCTTCTGAAAGGGATGCCGAGGTTTCAAAAAGTCTGCCTTCAGCAACTGCATTAATGTTTTGCGAAATACTCCGAAAGGCTTGCTCAGAGATCCCCACGTTAGCTTCTCGCAACATTCTATTAACACAGTAAACTGCCTGAGCGTAAATTGAGAACCGATTACTTTGCAGTATTTTTTGTTCCAGCTCGACTCTGCGCAGAAGTCCCTGACGTTGGTCACCGTATGGCATAATCATCCACTCCTTGTAGAATTATTTTAAATCAAATTTAAAACATTTATTGATGTTGAGGTAAATGACTCAACATCAATCCATGATAATCGCAGAAGAATTT
This sequence comes from Enterobacteriaceae bacterium Kacie_13, assembly GCA_013457415.1. Classification (NCBI taxonomy): domain Bacteria; kingdom Pseudomonadati; phylum Pseudomonadota; class Gammaproteobacteria; order Enterobacterales; family Enterobacteriaceae; species Enterobacteriaceae bacterium Kacie_13. The sequence goes on along the minus strand of CP045666.1, from coordinate 358,102 downwards.
ACGCAGCGAAGAAAAATCAAAAAATGAGAAGGCACACACAATATTTATGATTATTAACTAATTGAAATATAGAATTATTTTCGCTAAGAATGAATCTTAGAGGTTTATATAACTCTAATCAATAATTCAACCTCAGTTCATATTAGGTTCATCCTTTACCCCTTTTAGTATTTACCCGACACGGTTGCCCCCGCATCCGGTTTTAATCGCAACATATCCAGCCAGCCGATCAACGTCAGCAGGGCGATCACCACAAACGCGATTTTAAAACTCATGCCTGGCACGGCCTGCCATTGCATATAATTCACCAGTTGCTCCCCGAGCCGCGTACCCAACGCGCCCACCGTAATACCCAGCCCCACTGAGAGTTGCAGGACCGTGCTGAACAAAGTGTTGGCGTCGGCCATCTGTTTTGCGGGGACGTCAGAGAAGGCCAGCGTGCTGATGCCGGTAAACTGCATCGAGCGGCTCAGGCCGCCGAGGAACAGCAATAGCATCACCAGCCAGTCAGGCGTGCCGGGTGTCAGAAAGGCGCAGAACAGCAGTGAGAATACGCTCAGCAATCCATTTACCACCAGCACCGGCCGGAATCCAAAACGCCGAATCAACGGCGTGGTCGCCGGTTTCATTGCCAGATTCCCGGCGAAGACCGCCAGCACCAGCAACCCGGCGTGGAACGGATCCATTCCGAACCCCACCTGTAACATCAGCGGCAGTAAAAATGGTACGGCGCTGATGGTGACGCGAAACAGCGAACCGCCGCCCATGCTGACCCGAAAGGTCGGAATGACCAGCGATCCCAGATGCACCATCGGCGCAGAAGCGCGATACAAGTGTCTTATTGCCAGCGCGGAGACCACGACACCCAACACCAGCAACAGCGTGGCCGTTATCCACAGAATGTGATCCTGACTCAATAACTCGAGGCCGGTGACCATCGACAGCATGGCTACGCCGGTCAGCACAAATCCGCGCTTATCAAAATGCTTTGGCTTCGGTGAGCGTGCCTGCGGAAAAAGCCGCCACGCGAGGATCATCGCAATAATTCCCAGCGGTACGTTGATGTAGAAAATCCAGTGCCACGATGCGTAGTGGGTGATAAATCCGCCGAGCGGCGGCCCCAGAATGGGGGCGACCAGCGCGGGCCAGGTGAGTGTGGCAATGGCTTTGATCAACTGAGGCTTGGGCGTGGTTTTCAGCACGGTCAGACGTCCGACGGGCACCATCAGTGCACCGCCGATCCCCTGAATAATGCGTAAGATGATAAATTCGCTGACGCTTGATGCCAGCGCACAAAACAGAGAGGCCAGCGTAAAAACGCCGAGCGCGAAGGTAAACACGTTGCGCGCGCCGAACCGCTCCGCCGCCCAGCCGCTGGCTGGGATCAGCACCGCCAGCGTTAGCATATACGCGCTCATCCCGGCATTGAGATCCACCGCCGAGACGCCAAAAGACAACGCCATCTGCGGCAACGCGGTGGCGATCACCGTGCCATCAATAAACTCCATAAAGAAAGCGGCGGCGACCAGTAAAGCAATAACAGAGATCCCTGAACTGGCGGCACTTTCCTTTGACGGATGATCTTCAACATCCGTTTTACTCTGGCTCATGGTGTCTGTCCTGAAAACAGCAAAATGATAAGTTAGATGATAAGTCATAAACCTATCACACACCTTTGTTCCTGTTATAGATCAGGGGAGGGGCAAAAAGAGCGGTTCGCCAAAATATTGCTTCTTGTGACGCAGGACAGGCTTTCTCAGCTTTTGGGCTTTTCCTGAATTACAAAGCAAGAAAATGAGGGTTCTGAATCAGCGGGGTTAACTACACTGATCAACGGGATTTTGAATCGCGAATGCTGTCCAGCATGCCATCAAAAAAATAATGCTTCAGCCAATGTTTTACAGGGGAACAGAATGAAAAGTGGTGATTATGGCCGTTTGTTATTACTGGCGGCGATCTGGGGCGGTAGTTTTTTATTTATGCGCATCGCTTCACCGGCTTTCGGGGCGATTAATACGGCGTTTCTGCGGGTGCTCTTCGGATTTATTGGCCTGGTGGTGATTCTGAGCGTGCTCAGAACGCCGCGTGATTATCAGCAAAAGTTCGGCAGTTCGCTGCTGCTTGGTGTGATCAACTCCGGTTTGCCGTTTCTGATGTATTGTCTGGCGGCGCGCTGGTTACCTGCCGGATACTCGGCGATCCTCAATGCCACCACACCGCTGATGGGTGTGGTCATCGGCGGTCTGTTCTTCCATGAAACTGTGACGCTCAAAAAAGCGCTCGGTGTCCTGCTCGGGCTGCTGGGGATTACGCTGCTGACCACCACCGGCAGCGCAGAATCGCTGACACACTTACTGGCGGGTGTAATTGCTTGTCTGGTAGCGACCGGGTGTTATGCGATTGCCGGATTCCTGACCCGCCGCTGGATAACCGAGCGCGGTGGTCTGGATCCAAAACTGGTGGCGACCGGCAGCCAGCTTGGTGCGACGCTGTTCCTGCTGCCGTTCTTCCTCTATACCTCGGCGACCGAAGCCCCGGTGATGTGGTCGCAACCAATAATCTGGCTCTGCGTGCTGGCGGTAGGCTTCATCTGTACTGCGTGGGCGTACATTTTGTATTTCAGGCTAATAGCCGATATCGGCCCGCTGCGCACCATGACCGTCACGTTTCTCATCCCACCGTTCGGTATTTTGTGGGGTTATCTGCTGCTGAACGAAACGTTGTCGGAGGGCTTTTTTGCCGGGGGTGTGCTGATCTGTCTGGCGGTATGGCTGGTGCTGAGTCCGGGGAAGAAGGTTGTGGTAGAGGCGATCAGAGGGGAGTAATTGCACCACGCGGTTGTGCGGCCATCAGGCGATGTTGAGGGCCGCGCTCATTCCACGTAAAGCGGCTGATGTTGCCGAGTTCGTCTCGTTCGGCAATCACGCCGTGGCAAGCATCGTATTCCAGGCGATAATGGTTGTTCTTCGCATCAGATTCCAGGATTTACAAAATGCAGAGGCATTATATCGTCGGCTATGTGCCGAACCGAGCGATACCACTACACCGAATATTTATTTAAAAGGTAATTGGCTGTGTGAAGCGGGATTTGAGACGGGGGCACATCTCACCGTGAAAATATCTGACGGCTGTATTGTGATTATTAAAGACAGCGAAGAAGTGGACGAACTGAAGCGTGAGAAAGATATTCTTCATCAACAACAACGGGATATTAAGCTGGCTAATCAGAATATTAAGAACGCCGCTAAAGCAGCGCTCCGGGAGATAAGGGTTTAACAGACAGAACGGATAAAAATAGCCCGAAAGATATCCCGATCTTTCGAGCTATTAATTAAGCTTCTTCAATCAAATACTTAATGTTTAATTCAGTCAATGCTGACTCAATGAAACAAAATATAATATCTCTTATATTTCCACTCAGATTACTCACAATAAAAAAACCATCATCAGATTTTTCTATAGAAAAATCAATCCATCCAGGATACTCACTAGGTATCCACAATGCGTTCAGATCATCGGTTAATTGAGCCGTTGAGACGTGTTCCATTATTTTTTTTGTAATAATAGAAAAAACCTCATCTTTATGCTCCACAAAGTGGACGATATATTCAAAGCTCATTTATACACCACATCCATGCGCTCGCCCTCGTTTTGTCGGATAATCACTAGGATTTCTTATTCCTATATGCGTTTCATTTGGGTTAGTGCTCGGGATTCCTCGGTCATTGAGCGTAATATTTCCCGGTTCATTTTTATGGACATGGGCGTTCGCTCCAGATTTAGGTAATGGTTGTCCATTTTTCATTGTCATACTTTGATTACCGTAGGGATCAATACGAACTTGAGAACCATCACTATGACTCCATGTTTGATTACCAGTGCTGCTTTGTTTATCCAAAGTAAATCCCTTATCAGTTAAAATATCACCAATCTGGCCTTGAGATTTTCCTTTTAATGGAGGCAAGTCTGAAGATGCGCTTAAACCAAGCGGATCGATCCAACCTAATGGATTCGGCCCATAAGCATACAGGTTTAACCCGCCTTTTAACCCTATCGGGTCGGGCTGGGTAAATCGTCCTGAGTCCGGATCATAGTAACGGTGTAAATTATAATGGAGGCCGGTTTCTCTGTCGAGGTATTGACCTTGCATTCTCAGGTTTTGCGGGCCGCCGGTTTTGATTTCCCGCTGATGCGATTCCCATTTCACTTTTCCCCAGCTGTCCGGTTGACCTTGCCAGCACTCCTTTCCTTCGCTGTCGGTCATCGCTTCCGGCTGGCCGTTTAGCCGGTTGTGGAAATAGTAAATTTTACAGTCGTCACCGGTGCCGTCGATGCGGGCGAGCGGGGCGAAGTTGTTCTGGTCGCCGTAGGCATAGACTTGGGTCTGGCCGCCGCTGAACTCCGCCAGCAGGCGCGGGCCTTCCCACAGGAAGCGCGTTTCTGTTGGTGCATATCTCACCGGATCGGGTGTTACGTACTCCATTTTCTGATATCGCACCCGTTTACTGACGCGCCGCCCCAGCGGGTCGTAGCTGAAATTCACCACACATTCCGGACGTGTCTCACTAATGGGTTGATGCAGCACTTCCACCAGCCGGTGCTCGCCGTCGTAGCGGTACAGCCAGCGCTGGTTATGGGTACTTTTTTGGGTGGTTCTGCCGTAGATGTCGTACAGATAATCCACGTCGTTATGCTGCACCACGCGGTTGTGCGGCCATGAGGCGATGTTGAGGGCCGTATCCAGCGGGTTGGATGCCGGGTCGTAGCGATAGAACTGGGGTTCAGCGGAAAGGTCGTCATGGCCGATGAGGCGGTCAGCTGCGTCATACTGATAACGGACATCGCTGAATGGAACGGCGCTGCGCACGACGGTGAGGTTATCGCGCAGGTCATACTGCCACTGCTCTTTGCGCTGAGCCAGAGAGGCGTGGGCGGTGAGGCCGGTCCAGCGTTCGCAAATCCTCCCGTGCCGGTCGTAGCGCCAGCCGCTGTTCAGCGCGCCCTGGGTCCGGCCGGTTTCCCGGTGCAGGGCATCGCGGCTAAACCCGGTGATGAGCTGTGAATCCAGCATCATCTCAAGTGCGTGACCGCTGCCGTAGTAGAAGGTTTTGAGCGAGCGGCCGTCCGGCAGCGTGACCGCCGTGCGGTTACTGAGGGCGTCGTATTGATAGCTAACGTCGCCGTTGATGCCGCACTCGCCGGTCAGCTGACCGGCGAGGTCATAGTCAAGCCGGAGCTGCTGTGCTTCGCCGCCGTTTTGTGAAGTGAAAATCGCCGACGTTAACTGCCCGACGGGGCTGTACTGAAACGCCGTCAGGCCTTCCGGCGTCTCTTTGGTTTTCAGCTGACCGCTGAGGTCGCGGATGAAACGGTGGGTCAGTGCCTGATTTGTTCCTGCGGCGAATGTTAGACTGATGCTCCGGTCGCAAACGTCGTACTCGTAGCGGGTCACCACGCCGTCAAGGCCGTGCTCCTCAATAAGCCGGTCGTTATCTCCCCAGACAAACAGGTAACTTTCTTCGTTCTCATTCTGAAGCCGGGTCAGGCGACCGCGCGCATCGTAGCCGCGTGTGATTTTGCCGCCCCGCGCATCGCGGCTAAAGTGCAGCTGCCCGGTCATCGGATCATAGCCGTATTCGCGCCGGGTGCCGTCTGCGGCGCGGATGCCGGTCAGCCTCCCTTGCGTATCCCACATGAGCTGCTCCTGCCGTCCTTCGGCAGAGAGCAGGGTGGTCAGTCGCCCTGCGCTGTCGTACTGATAACGCCGCGTCTCACCGGTTGCATCGGTGATGCTGGCCTGCCGGTAATGTTCGTCGTAGGCGTAGCGGGTGAGATGGCCGGAGCAGTCCTGCGCCGTCAGCAGCTGGCCGCGACAGTTCCACGTAAAGCGGCTGATGCCGCCAAGGGCGTTGGTATACGTGATGACCTGACCGAACTCGTCGCGCTCATAGCGGCTGATGTTGCCGAGTTCATCTTGTCCGGCAATGACGCCGTGACATTCGTCATACTGAAACTGATAAACGCCGTCCTGCGGATCGATAATATGGCGGGGGAGTGCCTGTTGCTCCAGCCAGACTGTTTTATTGCTGCCGCCCAGCGGATTGATCTCTTCGATAAGATTACCTGCGTCATCGTAGAAATACTGGTGCGTTGCGCCGTCCGGGGCGATGGTTTTCGTGAGCTGCTGGTTGTCATCCCACTCGTATTGCCAGTGATTTCCGGCCTCATCGACATAACGTTCGACCAGATACTCATCATTCCAGTGATGTTCACGAATGCACCCGTCGGACTCATCAACCCGGGTGATCCTCTGATCCAGGTCGTAACTGATCTGACAGCGCCTGCCCGCACGCGTCGAATGCGAAATCACCCGCCAGTCATCGTCGAAGCGCTGCCAGCCGTAGTCACAGCGCAACCCCGCAGGGAGAATGTGCCAGGCCATCAACCCGTCATCGGTGTAATCGAATTCGCGCAGCGTCACGCTGGCAGCGTCGGTCACTGTGGCAAGCTGACCGGTGAGGCTGTAGCCGTAAGTCATCAGCGTGCGGGATTTTTCAGCACTGATATCTGTGATCTGCGTAACGCAGCGAGGGTGTGAAGCGAGCTGGTAATGCAGGCGGATCCGCAGGCTTTCTTCTGTGTCCGTCAGATCTGCCAGTCTTCCCTGTTCGTCGTAGTGCAGGAGGACGCCGTTGCCATATTCATCACTTAACGAGGAAAGTCGCAGGTTCTGCACAGATGCAGGGGCGGGGAGATATAATCGCCAGACGCTGCCGTCCAGATCCGCCACCAGCATTTGCCCCTCGTCACCGGCGGCTACTATCAGGCCGGTGTCAGGATAGATTTTTCGTTCACCCGCAGCCAGTGAGGTGAAACGCAGTTCACGCCCGCTTTCATCATGAAAACAGGTTTGTTCACCTTCATGCACCAGTCGCGTTTCAAAAGGCGTCCGCCAGCCTTTACCAAACATACCGGTAGCCGCATTGCGGCTGTTATAAAGGCGTTGCCAGTGAAGGGGAAAGCGCGCCGGTAATTGAAAATCAAGGTCTTCTTCACCGGCCAGTACTTTGGCACCGGTAGCCGCATGCACAGGCATAGAGGCTGCGCGCGTAGCGGCACCCAACTGACCTGCAGCCGCCCCAGCACCCATCATCATCAATAAGCAGGGCAATTTTTTAAACATTTTTGACGAACTGCGGGAGAGCAGCAGAGTGGCAGCGACCAATAATAATTCAAGCCCAGGTACTTTGCCGCTGTTGATCGGACGTACCACGACAGCAGCGCCACCGATGGAAACATTGGGAGAAACGGCCGTTGAAACCGTCGCTCCGCAGGTCGTACGATCACTGCCACGCACGGCCGGCAAATCGTTAATGGCAACGGTTGACGACCCCTCTGCAAGATATTGCACAGGGCTGGGGGGATGTTTGTCGCAGAGAACCTTGTCCTGATTCGAGGGGGCTACCGGGCCAGAAGGTAGCGCTACTGTCGGATTAACCAATTCTTTTAACATGGCCTTACCGCCGCGAAGCAGCATGGCCACGTAATCTCGTTCGCCTTCATGTTCGGGTGGAAGTCCAGCTTGTTCGGAGGTGCTTAACAAGCGTCCGGCGGCACGTGCGGCTGGAATATCATTGGTGAGTACATTCGTTGCCCCGCTGGAGATAACACCCGCAGGGGAAGGAGGAAAAAGGGCGTTGCCCAGCCCCTCACTCTCGATAACGATCTCATCCATCATGCCGGTAGCCTCGAGAACGAAACCTGCGATCGTTCCCGCACCGACACATCCTCCGGCAGCAGCGACGACCGCCCCTAATAGGCTACCCGCAGCGACTGCCGGGGCGGCAATAGTTGCAACGCCCGCGACAATTGCCCCTGCGGCGGCCACCACGATCCCCTGAATCGCCACAGCGGCAATATCTGCCAAAACGCTGGTATGAATTATCGGGTCACCCATCCGGGCAGCGTGTTCATCAGACATGATGTTCTCGCCTCCGGCTATGAATGAGTAAGAGACAATGACTGGCAGAGTTTTTGCCAGTAAGAGTCTTGATCATCGGAGAAAGGCTGTAACGCAGTCTGGGTAAAAATCAGCATTTGTTCTCGTTCAGGCAGGTGGATCGCCAACTGCCGCTGGTGCTGAATATGCTTTCCACGCCTGAAACAGCAGTCTGTTTCAAGCGCGGCATAACCGGGGGATTGGGTCAGAGTGCGGGGACGGCGGGGCTTACTGTACAGAAGCTCAATCTGGCCCAGCAGGAGTGACCACTGGTGATCCAGTTCCTCCTCAAATGTCCGTTCCGGAGGAATAATTCCCCGGCTGACAATAAGTGAGGATGCATCGTTTATACTGCGAAAAATATTCAGGCTGCAATCCAGCCAGTTGCCGTTGTCCGGCAGCGGGAAGCGGCATTCGTCAATATGATAAAGGCTCATTGTTTTTCACTTTCCTTGTTGAAAATGTCATCTATGCTGCTTTGAATGGATTGTTTATAGCCTTCTCCCGGTGCACTGGCGGGGGAACCTGGAGAAGAGGGATTGAGGCCGAGAACGCCGCCAACCGTATTGATGACGCCGTTGCCCTCAATGGTGATATTCAGGCTTTTTCCCTTGAGATTGATGGCACCACTCGCATGTAATTCCAGTGCACTGTCCCCGCACTCCAGACGAATAAGATCCCCTGAACCGAAGGTCAGAACTTTGACAGCCAGGCTGGTGAGATTTCCGCCGGTGAGGTGCGCCACATCGCCTTTCACCGCCAGTGACTGGCCGACTTCGACCGTTGAGCCCTGAAATCCCTTAATGGAATGGGTTTCATTGCCAGTGACGGTTTTTGTACGGTTTCCATTTATTATGCTGAATTCGTTACCTTTAATGGTTTTTACCCGGTGCCGCTCAACCGTCAGCGCCTGATCATTTAGCACCGTTGTTTTCATGTCCTTCTGTGCCTGCATCGACAGAAGTTCCTGGCCGGTCGCGTCCTCGAACATCAGTTCGTTGTAGCCGCTGCCTTTGTAGGTCTGCGAGCGGATGGCCATTTGGGTTTTGGTACCCGGAAGACTGCCGGGTGCGCGGTTGCCGGCGTGGTAGGTGCGGCCGGTGATGATGGGCTGATCGGGGTCACCGTTGAGAAAATCGACGATCACTTCCTGCCCGACGCGCGGGATAGCAATGTTGCCGAAACCGGTGCCCGCCCACGCTTGTGAAACGCGGATCCAGCAGGAGCTGTAGTTGTCGGCTTTGTTATAACGATCCCATGCGAACTTCACCCGTACGCGGCCGTGTTCGTCGCAGAAGATTTCCTCTCCCGGTGGGCCGGTGACGATGGCGATTTGCGGACCGTCGATGCGCGGCTTGGGCTTTGGCACAGGTCGCCAGGTTTGGGTGGAAGGGATGACTTCAAACTCGGTATGCAGCGTGGTGCCCTGACCTTCGTTGCCGATGCGGGCCTGCGGCTGCTCGCCGTGCATTTCAATGGCGACCACCTGCCAGTTGGCGTTCAGGTCTTCGCGCGGATGGCCGGTCAGGGCAAAGCGTACGCCGGGATAAAACTGCGGCGAATTGGTGCTGCCAATCACCACGTCGGCGTTATTGCGCCAGCCTTCCATCTGATATTGGGCAAAATCGGCGCCGTGTTGCTCGTCTTTGAACCGCCCCGGGTAGTCAAAAATGTCGTACACCGTGTGCTGATGCACCATCTTTGTGGCTTTTTCCTGGTACTGCGCCGGCCAGTTCGGCGCGGTAAAGGTGTAGTCCTGCGTGATCACTTTTGAAGGGCGCACCCGCGCGGTGCGGCGGAAGTTGTTGATGCAGTGGGTATCAGCCTCTGAAGCTGCGTTCGGGTTGTAAGGCAGCGCACCGATGCTGAGCAATGCGCTGCAGTTGTCCGCAAAAGTCAGCTTTTGATCGTTGGCCTCCAGATACTCTTGTTCATAGAAGAAAATGCCCTCTTCGGCAGTCAGTCGCGAAATAAAATCGTAATCGCTTTCCATAAACTGGACGCAAAACTCGCGCGAGCCGTGGCTGGCGCGGAGCAGGGTGTCGTATTTGTTAACGCCCATCTCTCTGAGCAGCGGGTCGAGGATGGCGACGATGTTCAGATTCTGAAAACTGCGACAGTTTTGTCGCTGGGAGCTTCGCCAGAAATAAGGGCGGATGGTCAGGCGGTACTGCGTCTGGTGTTTGCCGGTATCGCCCTGTTCACAAATCGTCACAATGCCGCGCACCCGTCGCTTTATCTCCACTCCCTGCCAGATAGTAAGAATCGCTATTTCATCCAGGACCTTGTCGAACCCGACAGCCGGATCGCTACTGACCAGTACAATATTCAACGTAAAGAGATCGGAGTAACTTTGAGAAAGCTGGAAACTGACAACCGCAAAGGTGTCTTTTGCGGTGTTGCCTGCGGTGAATGTGAAGCGTGTTCCGTTAATCGCCATGCTTTTTTCCCTTAAGCTTCTGTTGAATCCATTTATCGGAAAGCGATTTTTCTTGTGATTTATTTATGCTATAAATCAATAAGATAAATGAATTATTGAGAGAGAAAAGTAGACCTGACTAAGAACGTTAGCTATGACTTTGATCACAAAAAACAGACGAAAAAAATTGAGGTGCTGCGTGTCAAAAGTTGTATCTGAGGAGGGAAATGAAAGATGAAAGGTAGAATGAAACAGTGCAGAAAAATAAACCGCGCCTGAAATAAAATAATCTCAGGCGCGAAGGCATTATCCCAAATACTCAATAATTGACAGACCGCCGTTATAGTCGGTGCTGTAGATAATGCCCTGTGCATCGACAAACACGTCGCAGGATTGGATCACCTGCGCGCGGCCGGGGCGTTTATCGACCATTGCTTCTGGCGCGGCGGGCACCAGCGCACCGGTTTCTTTTGGCTGATACGGATTGCTGATGTCGTAGGCTCGCACGCCGGCATTCTGGTAGGTGGCGAAAATCAGCGTTGAGCTGACGAAGCTGCCAGGCCGGTTTTCGTGCAGATTGTGCGGGCCGAAGTGTGCGCCTTTGCTGACGTAATCCCGCTCATCCGGCTGCGGGAAAGTGGAAATACTCACCGGGTTCGATGGCTCCCGCACGTCAAACAGCCAGATCAGCTTTTCCCCGTCTTCCTGATTGTCGAGCACCGCTTCGTCCAGCACCACCAGCAAATCCCGGTCCGGCAACGGCAGCGCGGTGTGCGTGCCGCCACCAAAAGGCGGACTCCAGTTGCGGTGCGAAATCAGCTGCGGCGCAGTGCGGTCTTTGATATCCAGCAACGTCAGGCCACCGTCGCGCCAGCTGGCGTAGGCGGTGTCACCGCTGATGATCGCGTGATGCAGCGCGTAGCGTTTACCTTCCGGCCACTCCGGCGTTTCACCTCCTGCGGTATGCATGCCTGGCAGCCACCAGCGTCCGGCGACCTGCGGGTTGCGCGGATCGGCCAGATCAATCGTCAGGAAAATATAATCACTGTAGCCGTCAATCAGCGCTGAAACATAAGCCCAGCGCCCACCGACATACCAGATGCGGTGAACACCGATGCCGTCAAGCCCGAGAAAGCCGATCTCTTTCGGATGATCGGGCGTAGAAATATCAAAAATGCGTACCCCGGCGCTCCAGCTTCGCTCCCGTGAGCCGTGCACCGTCTCGCTGACAGGGCGGGTGTAGTAGACTTTTTCATCCGCGAAACGCACGTCGGCGAACAAATCGCGGGCGTTGATCACCAGAAGCAGATCGTCATGTGCCTGCAAATGTACGTTCCAGGTGCCCGGCGGGGCGGCGACGAAGCCAGCAGGGCGTGGGTTTTTCGGGTCGCGCACATCCACGATTGAAAATCCCTGCGATACCATATGACCGATATACGCGTAGCCGCGATGAACCATCACCTGCACGCCGTCAGGTTTGCCACCCTGATCGCTGTGTCCAATCAGCCGCATATTGCGGCTGTACTCCGGTTGGGGAAGAGATTGGTTTGTCATTGCGTGGCCTGTTATTTGTTTTTGGCTTCGAGCGTGGCGAACCACGGCGCGATAAAGTCATCGGATTTGCCCCAGCCTGGAATGACTTTAGCCAGTGAAGCCACGTTAACGGCATCCGGATTGCTGGCCAGCAGCGCTTGCGCAATGGCTGCGGCTTTGAATTCATAAGTGGCAGGCGTTTTTTCACCGGCAATTTTGTTGGCGACCAGACGCAGGTTTACAGCGCCAATAAGCTTCGGATCCACTGCCACGCTGACTTTCCACGGGCTCTGCGGTGCGCGCATCAGTGCCAGATCCTGATTGGAAATATCAATGCTATAGAGTTTGATCTCTGTGCGTCCATTCTCCTGCAAGGCTTTGTACGCGCCCTGACTGAACGCATCCCAGGTTCCCCAGATAGCGTCGATTTTGCCTTTTGGATATTTCGCCAGGATCGCGCCAACTTTATTCGCCGTATCGCCCTGAACATCCGAAGATACCGCGCCGATGGATTCCAGCTCATGAATGCCCGGCTGATCCTGCAACAGTTTTTTGTACTGCGTCTGGCGGCGTTCCATTGGCGGGAAACCGGCGACCCACAGTTTGACGATGTTGGCTTTGCCGTTGAAATCTTTCACCAGCTGGCCGAAGGAAAGGTCGGTCAGCGAGGCGTCATCTTGCTGGGTAACGGTCACGCCTGGGATCTCGCCGTTGACGGCGGTATCAAACACCGACACCGCGATGCCGCTGGCGGTAATACGTTTGACCAGTTCGGTGGAATACGGGTCACGGCCCTGAGACAAAATAATGCCGTCGTATTTCTGGCTGATGGCCTGATTCACGAAATCCTGAAATTTGGCATCGTCGCCATTACTGAGGAAAGTGCTGACCTGAAAGCCCAGCTTACGACCTTCTGAAATTGCGCCTGAGACGAACTGCGTGGTGTTGTCATCAGAGCCCAGATTGCGGATCACGGCAATGCGAATCGGCCCTTTGTGATCGGCGATCGCTTTGGGCACGGCTGTTGAATCAGCGGCAAACGATGGAAAGACGGAGAACAAACTTAACGCCAGCAGTGAGGTGGAGAGCAGTTTCATTTCTATTACCCTGTGTGGTTAATCATCATTAAAGCGGGAGAACAATTCATATGAGCTTTTGAACAAGCTTTTTTAGTGAGTTAATGAATTGATTGCCCGAGTTTTGATGACAGCGTCACGCTTGGCAACGAACTAAAACGTATAAGTTAATGCCAAAGAGTATTAGCCATCCGGATGTCCGTGAGTAGGATGGTAACAGCTTCTATATTAAGGAATTCCCGATGAGTGATACTGATATCCGTGTGGTAGCCGGCCCCGCCAACTATTTTTCTTTCCCTGGTGCGATTGATCGTCTGCGCGATTTTTACACGCCTGAACAGCTGGATAAGGCACTGTGGATTTACGGTGAGCGGGCGTTAGTTGCAGCTCAGGATTATCTGCCGGAAGCGTTCAGCGCATCGCAGGCAAAGCGCGTACTGTTCAGGGCGCATTGCAGCGAAAATGAAGTACAGCGGATAGCCGACATCGGCGGGCACGATCGTCAGGTGGTGATCGGTATCGGTGGCGGCGCAGTGCTGGATACTGCGAAAGTGGTGGCGCGCCGTCTGGGATTACCGGTCGTGGCAGTCCCGACCATTGCGGCCACCTGTGCCGCGTGGACGCCGCTGTCTGTCTGGTACAACGATGAAGGGCAGGCGCTGCGTTACGAAATCTTTAACGATGCCAATCATCTGGTGCTGGTCGAGCCGCGCATTATTCTGGCCGCGCCGAAGGAATATCTGCTGGCCGGGATCGGCGACACGCTGGCGAAGTGGTATGAAGCGGTGGTACTTAGCCCGCAGCCGGAAACGCTGCCGCTGACCGTTCAGCTTGGTCTGAATACCGCGCTGACGATCCGCGACGTGCTGCTTAATCAAAGTGAAGACGCGTTACAGGCGCTGGCGGAACAACACCTGACGCAGCCATTCCTCAACGTGCTTGATGCGATTATCGCCGGTGGCGGTCTGGTCGGCGGGTTGGGGGATCGCTACACGCGTATCGCCGCCGCGCATTCGGTGCATAACGGCCTGACCGCACTGCCGCAGACCGATGCCTTCCTGCATGGTACCAAAGTGGCGTACGGCATTCTGGTGCAAAGTGCGCTGCTTAATCAGCCGGAAGTCGTGAGACAGCTGACGGCGCTGTACCGCGTGCTGGATCTGCCGGTGAGTCTGGCAGAATTGAATGTCGATATTCACGACGAAAAGCAGATTGCGCGCCTCATTGAACGCACGCTACAGAAAGGGGAATCGATCCATCTGTTGCCGGGCAATCCAAACGCGGAACAGCTGCGTCTGGCGCTGGAATTTGTCGAGAATAAATGAAGTAAACCCGGCGCGATGATCAAAAAAACCGCCGTTTTGTCAGGAAAATGTAAACGGCAGTTCAACAAGATTCATCCACTGATGGTCTGCCGTTTTCTTTAACGGAGCGTTGTAAAGTTGTTTAAAAATCGGGTGATACCGTGAATATTTCAGGCAGCGGAAATCATTCATGGAACACTCATCCCTTAACGACATCGAATCCCTCAGCGGCACAGCGTCCGCTGACACGTCCAACAGTCAAAAAGCCAGCGGATTCAGTTTGTTTATGGATTTGCTGAGCGGCGCGTGCGTGCCGGACAACCTATGGCGTGACCGAATGTTCCGCGTGAAATACGCCGTTCGCACCTTATTGCACCCGCTGGATACGCTGAAAATCCTTAACAAAATGGCGTCTGAACCGGTCTGGCAGGAAGCGTTCACCGTGCAGACTAAACTGCCAAGCAAAATCCACAAACCTTATCTGCACCTCGGGTTGCCGTCAGCCGGTCGCGCCGGTGCGCTTCTTGATCACTATGAGTTCGTCAAAAACCTTGAGAACGTGCAGCTGCGTCACGCATTTCTGAGCGCAGAAGGCCGCACTGTGAACCAGTTCAGCGGCAAAGACGGCGAATCCTTTAACGTCGTGCTGGGCTCTATTGGCAAATCCGAACGTGAAGGCGAAGCCAACATGTTCCTGTATATGGAAGATACGCTGCTGGCAGCGCTGACGTTTGGCGTCGTGCAACGCCTGGAAGGGCTGACGATGATCGTGGGCGGATTCCAGGGCGCACATCGTTCCACTTCGCATGAGGTGATCAAACAGGCGACCAAAGCCTGCCACGGGTTGTTCCCCAAACGTCTGCTGCTGGAAAGCCTGCAACGTATCGCCGCGCAGACCGGCGTGCAGCGTATTCTGGCGGTCAGCGACACCGGTCATGTGTTCCGAAGCTTGCGTTACCGTCACCGTAAGAAAAACGTGTTTGTCGCCAGCTATAACGAATTCTGGGATTCCATCAGCGCTACGCCGTATTCCTCTGCGTTATATGACGTGCCGCTGACGCTGCCGCGTAAAACCATGGAAGAGTTGCCGAGCAAAAAACGTTCGGAATACCGTAAACGCTATACCTTGCTGGATGAATTAAACGAAAGCACAGCGTCATTGCTGAAAGCCTGAACCGGCGGTTTTTTGTGGTTCACCACGTCTGAGATTGACTCGCTGTAGCAAGCAACAGGGCCATGGACTGGCCTTACTTTCGGCATTTGTCTGGCTTGTATGGCAGACCGGAGCACCTTTCTTCTTTTCTCCCTCAGTAATACGTCAGATTTAAGTCTCGGTTTCGTAAAGCATTAGTGCGTTAATGATTCATTTCATAACTAATAGATTATGAATAATCTCGTCAAATGTGTTTTTTTTATGGATGAGAATGTTACACGTATCGCAAATCCGCCTGACAAAACCCCTCCCGCTGCGCTAAATGTGAGTTAATTCACATCTATTCATTCGTCACGCCTATATAAAACGCAATATCTATAAAAACGAAACACCGGTTCATAAATTAAAACTCTCTCTGGGCGGGAAACGCAATGAACGCAGAAAAACCGATTTTATTCAGACACCAGCTTGCCTATGGCGGCGGGAACCTATTGGGTAGCGGGGCGCTGGCGATTGCCGGTATCTGGCTACTCTATTTCTACACCACCTTCTGTGGCCTGACGCTGTTGCAGGCTTCGGCGATCTTTTCTGTCGCCAGCATCATTGATGCGATCAGCAATCCGTTGATGGGTTACCTTTCCGATAACTTCGGCAAAACCCGTCTCGGTAAACGTTTTGGTCGCCGTCGCTTCTTCATCTTGCTCGGCATTCCGCTGATGATGTTCTATCCACTGTTGTGGGTAGAGGGCTTCGGCTTCTGGTATTACCTTTCCACTTACGTGGTGTTTGAACTGATTTACACCTCGGTGATGGTGCCGTATGAAACCCTCGCCACCGAAATGACTACCGACTTCTCCGCGCGATCCAAGCTGACTGGCTACAAAGCGATCTTCGGTAAGGTGGCCAATTTCCTCGCCGCGTTTATCCCTGGTCAGTTCATCCTGATCTACGGAAAAGATTCCGCTGAGCCGTTCTTCTTTACTGCGCTGACCTACGGTGTGATCTTATGTGTCGCGATTGGCATGCTGTATCTCTCTTCCTGGGAACGTCCGACAGAAGAAACCACGCCAGTTGATGAGAAGAAAATGACGCTGGGCAAAACCATGCTGACGCTGCTGCGTGACATGAAATCTACCTTCCACCTGCGCGTGTTCCGTAAACATCTGGGCATGTACCTGTGCGGATTCGGCGCGGAATGGTTGTTCGCCTCGGTCTTCACTTATTTCATCATTTTCGTTCTGCAATACGATCCGACCATGGTCGCCGGGCTGAGCAGTCTGAACTCGATTCTGCAACTGTTCTCCACCGCGATTTTCATCGGGATTTGCGTGAAGCACGGATTCAGCAAACCTTACATTCTGGCGCTGGGCATTGTGGTGTTCTCAGTCGCCTGTTACAGCCTGCTGCATTTCCTGCATCTGCCGCAGCAGTACGCTACGGTTGCGATGCTCACCATCACCGTCATCTTCGGTATTGGCACCGGCGGCGTGTATTACATTCCGTGGACCGTGTACACCTTCCTCGCCGACATTGATGAAGCCTTTACCGGCCGTCGTCGTGAAGGTATCTACGCCGGTGCCATGACTTTCTCCGGCAAGCTGATGCGCTCGGTGATCGTCTTCGTGATGGGCGCTATCCTCAGTTTCTATGGCTTCCAGTCCAAATCTCACACCCAGCCGGAAAGCGCCGTGACTGCAATTGCGATGGTGTTTTGTATCGGGGTGATTGCGCTGGCGCTGATGGCGATGGTGTTCAGTAATCAGATGAAGCTGAACCGCAAAACCCATCTGGTGGTACTCGCAGAAGTGGCGCGTATCAAAGCTGGCGGCGAAATCAGCCAGATCCAACCGGACGTGCGGGCGGTAATGGAAAACCTGATTGGCTACCCTTACGAACAATGCTGGGGCAACAGCGAAGTCTGCCGCAAAATCTTCGACACGCCCGCCGTTGAGCTGACCGATCCGAAACCGATGGTGAGCACCACGCAGCACCCGTAATTCCTGAGTTTCACCTCACACACGATGATTTTACCGACTGGCCGGGAGAACCGGCCAGCGACGCCTTACGCATTCAGGATGAGAACGACTATGTGGGAACGACACCTGTTTATTGTCGCGCTGTCTCTCGGCGCAAACGCACAGGGCATGGCCGCCGCATTGCCTGCCACCGACAATCTGGTCTGGCACAGCATAACCTTTGGCCAGTCCACCGATATCAATTTTGCGACTAACGTGCTGCCGGAAAAAATCGGTATGAACGAAACCCGTCTGGCGGATGGAAAACCCATTCCCGCCGCTGGCATTCCGCTAACTACGCCATTTACGGTGGAAAGCCGTGGCGGAAAGGTGGGCAACAGCCACGACGGATTAACCTATTTCTACACCCGCCTGCCGGCTGATGTGAATTTCCAGCTGGAAGCCGACATTACGCTCAATCAGTTTGGCCCGGAAAATGGCGCTAAACCGGCGGGACAGGAAGGGGCGGGTTTGCTGGTGCGCGACATTCTCGGTACGCCGCGTGAACCGGTGACCAAACCGGGCATCGAGGAATTACCGGCGGCGTCCAATATGGTGATGAACAGCGTGATGGCGACAGGTGATAAACCGCCCGTGGTTGCGCTGATCGCCAGACAGGGCGTACAGCAACCGTGGGGAAATACGGGTATTGGCATTGCGCGCGAAACTTATCATCCGCTGACGACCCCGGCCCATTTCTCCCTGCGTCTGACACGCACGGACAGCGGTTTTGACGTCGCGTATGCGCCTCAGGGCAGCGAACAGTGGACGACGAAAACCGCTGAAGGCGCTGACCGCATCACGTTGCTCGATAAAACGGGTTATTACGTCGGATTCTTCGCCTCGCGCAATGCCAGCATTACCGTTAATCACGCCAAACTGACGCTCAGCGAAGCGCATACGCAACCTTCCGCACCCTACGTGACGCCGTCACTTAAACCGCGAATGGAAGTGATGTCCTCTCCGGTGATCGCCCGTCGCGATGGCATTTTCCAGTTGCGCACCAACGGTGACGGCCAGTTGCAGGTTGAACAGGGCGGCAAACCGCTGCTGCGTCAGCAAACGGTTCGCGGCGGAGAAGTTGTTGCCGTGCCGTTTCACATCGAACGGCCCTCATCAGTACTGCGTGTAACCTTTACGCCGGAAAACGGCCGTCCACTGACGCAGGAATTTCCGGTCAGCATGGCGCTGGTGAACAATCCGGATGAATTGCACGTCTCAGCACAGGGTGCGGCGGGCAATGACGGCTCTCGTGCGCATCCGCTGGATTTCGCCAGCGCAGTCAATCTGCTGGCACCGGGCGGCACGCTTTTACTGGAGGACGGCGAATATCCGGCCAGTGTGATCCCGGCCACTGCCAGCGGCACGGCAGACGCGATGAAAACCCTTAAAGCGCTGGGCGACAACGTGGTGTTCAACGGCCTGACGCTGGACGGGAGCTACTGGAATGTACAGGGCATTACCGTCACGCAGAAAAGCTTTCACATTGCGGGAAGTTATAACCACATTGACCGCGTGAAGGCACATCACGCTGACGATACCGGCATCTGGGTGGCATCGCCGGACGGTCTCGGGCGCGCGCTGTGGGCGAGCCATAATCTGATCAGCAATTCTGAATCCTGGGAAAATCAGGATCCGGGGCGCAAAAACGCCGACGGCTTTGCGGTGAAAATGCGCGTCGGCGAAGGCAACCGTCTGGTGAACTGCTATTCCCATGACAACGTTGACGACGGTTTCGATCTGTTCAATAAGATCGAAGACGGCCCGAACGGCAGCGTCACTATCGAAAACAGTTTGTCGGTTCACAACGGGAGTAACGGGTTCAAACTCGGCGGCGAAGGCTTACCGGTCGCGCACGTCGTCCGCCATAACGTGGCGGTGGAAAACGGCATGGACGGTTTTACTGACAATTTCAATCCGGGTGCACTGGTGATTGAGGACAACCGCGCGCTGGACAACAAACGCTTCAATTTCTTGTTCCGCCCGTCGCCTTATACCACTGCGGATAAGCAGGGCGTGTTTAACGGTAACGTTTCGCTGCGCACCACAGCAGGTCGGTATGACGACGCGGTCAGTGGCAATGTTGATGCCAGTAATTATTTCTACACCGGCCATAAAAGCGTGAATACCGCCGGAAAAGAAATACAGCCATCAGATTATCGTTCCCTGACATTACCGCAGCCTGTCACGCGTACTGCGGAGGGTGCATTTAATTATCAAAATTTTCTTACAAAGAAATAAATGAAGTCAAAATAAGACTGAAGTCTTAAATACAAACATAAAAACACTATTCAATATCTCTGGGATTATTACAACATGAAAAATAACAGACTGCTGCTCTGCGGTCTGCTGCTGGCCAGCGCCGGTAGTCAGGCTGTCACTATTGATCTTCGCCATGAATGGCTGGACGACAGTAAGCAACATAAAGACCGGGCGATGGTATCGCACCGCTTTGCCAACGGCTTTGGTTTCTCGCTGGAAGCAAAGTGGAAATCCGGCGGCGACAATCAGAATAAACCCTTTAATAATCTGGTGGATAACGGCACTGAAAGCACCATCAGCTATCAGTATAAAGTGACACCGGCGTTCTTCCTGCAACCGGGCTTTACACTGGAATCCAGTTCGGATAATAGCATCTACAAGCCTTTTTTAACCGCCGGATATACCTTTGACAACGGCATCTATTTTAATGCCCGCTATCGCTATGAATATACCCGATATACCAAAGAGAACACTGAAGACCGTAAAACAAACCGTGGTGAAATCTGGCTGGGGTATCGCCTTGCCGACTGGCGTTTCGAATATAACTATATTTATAAACACAGTGACCAGGTGTTATACGATAATGACAAATGGGATTACGAACAGGATTTAAAAGTCGCGTATAACATTAATAAGCAATGGACGCCGTATGCGCAGATAGGCGATGTTTCAGTGCGTAAAACGACCGACGAACGCCAGACAAGATTCCGTATTGGCGTGCAGTACAACTTCTAATTTTACCGTATTCCTTGTCTGACAGACACGCCGGTCGGTTCACACTTACCGGCGTTTTTAGGTTTATGTCCGTGCGGTCGTTCAAACTTTTGGCGCATCCGGGTATTATTTTGTCGCGATTTGGCTAGTGTGACGCATTCACATAAGTGGTGACGTTAATGCCAATCACCCATCTGACAGATGAAACGGAATTTATGACGCTAAAAATCTCACCTGCAAAACTGACCTTCACCGCGCTGTTGCTGGGCGCATTAACCACAAGCGCTGTTCGCGCTGCTGATGAAATCGCTTTCTGGAATACGCCTGAAAAAGGCGGCAACAGTTTTAACCGCCTGCCGCCAGATTCAGCTTACTTCGCCGCACTGCATGGCTACGGTGCGAGCTGGGTGCGCCTGTCTTATGACAAATGGCAACCTGCGAAACGTGATTTCCTGATGGGCGACGCCGACCATTATCAGGGGCTGGAGCCTCAAGATCTGGCTACGCTTAAGGCCACCCTTGAAAAAGCGCACGCAGCCGGGCTGAAAGTGGTGATCACGCCGCTGTCGCTGCCGGGTATGCGCTGGTCGCAAAATAACGGTGATAAATTCGATGGCCGTCTTTGGGAGGATAAAAAATACTGGCGGGAGAGCGCGGATTTCTGGCGCGATCTGGCGAAAGCGCTGAAGGATACGCCGGGCGTTGCCGCTTATAACCTGATCAACGAACCCGCGCCGGAGAAAAAGGGCGGGTTGAAGGAACACGCTTCGCCAGCCGATATGCAAAACTGGTATCAGCAACACCAGGGCAGCGCGCGGGACCTGCCTGCGTTCTATCAGATGCTGATCAACGCTATTCGCGAAGTCGATCCGCTGACGCCGATTATGGTGGACAGCGGCTGGTATGCGGCCGCCGACAGTTTCAGCTATTGGCCGAAAGCGCTCGACGATCAGCGCGTTCTTTACAGTTTCCATATGTATGAACCTTATGAGGCGACGAGCGGGCCGAACATCAAGCGCGTCAAACCCTTCACTTATCCGGGTGATGTACCTTTCAACGGTAAACCGGAAATGTGGAATGCGAAACGCGTTGCCACTTATCTTCAGCAGCCGTTCGACTGGGCGAAACAGCAGGGTATTCCTGCTAATCGTATGGTAGCCGGTGAGTTTGGCTGTGTGAGAATGCTGGATAATTGCCGCCAGTATCTGGAGGACGTGCTAACGGAGCTGGATAAGCATCAGGCGCACTGGGCGTTCTACAGTTTCCGCGAAGACAGCTGGGATGCGATGGATTACGAACTGGGCAAGGGCAAAGTACCCTGGGCTTACTGGCAGGCGATTGAGCAAAATACACCGGATACGGTGAAGCGCCACGCAACGCCGGAGTTCGAACCGATCAGCCGTCGTCTTGCCGGGAATAAATAGTCCAGGTAAATAAAAAGGTTGTTTACGTTCGTTTATATTTCAATGAAACCTCACTCAAATATAAACGAACAATTTTAAACTGCTTTAGCGGGTTGACAATAATATACAGTATGGGTAAATTGCACGAGCCGGAAGTAGCGGCCTTTATCCACTAATACATAAGAGACTAATGGACACAGTATTTAGTAACTCACCGGACGACGCTGACATAGTGCGCCGGAATATTAAACATGAAATCGATTGTGATCATTTCATCGTTTGGGTGTGCCTCGCCAGAGCCTGATGCTCTTGTGTTACCTCACCTCAACCTGAATGTCACGGTCCTGAGGTGTGTTATGAAGTTCAAATTTTCCCTTTTTGCCGATGTCAAAGCGCTGACATCCACTTTGCGTGTCCGCCCGTCCCGCGACAGGACGCTGGCTGCCCGCAAGAAAGATCCCTCATCTATTTTTTCTTCTAAAATCAACAGAATGAATCACTCTGTGACCACCTGGCGTGTCAGTCCTGTCACCGGCCAGCTGGAACAGCGTTGTATCGTTTCTGACAGCGAAGAACCACATAGTCGGTTTTCTCCCGCCTGATTCAGCCAGTGGCATTTTGCCGCGCTGAACACTGTCCTTATTGACGCCGGACCGTCATCATCTTTTTAATTATTTCTCACTGATTGAAATAATAAACAGAACGGCGAAGCCATGCCGAAATAAAAGACAAACAATCGATTTCAAACCGTTTATTTTATCTTTCCCTCTTTGAAGGGGAATAATAAACGGCGGGAAGTCCTGTGCATAAAAAATTGATAAATACCGATCGCTTAATTGACGCGAATGTTTTCGGCTGCCTGCAATAAAGCGGACCAGCGAAAACGGACGCGTGACCGGCGACAGGAGCACCACCATGACTGTACAAAACAACAATACGCTCGACTCGAAACACCCGGACAAAAAGAAGCAGGCGCTCTCCATGCGTGCTGCGATGGAAGCCAAAAACGGCGTGGACGTGACGCTGATTAACGTTAACGCCACCCGGCTAGGGCTTACGGAATCCAGCGCCGCCCAGCGTCTGGAGAAACAAGGTTATAACGAAGTAGCGCACGACAAGCCGCCTCACGCATTGATCCAGTTACTGAAAGCGTTCAACAACCCGTTCATTTATGTATTAACAGTATTGGCGGTCATCAGCTTCTTCACTGATTTCTGGTTCCCGCTGCGTGCAGGTGAAGAAACGGATCTGGTGTCGGTGTACATCATCAGTGCGATGGTGGCCATCAGCGGACTGGTACGTTTCTGGCAGGAACATCGCTCGGCGAAATCTGCCGAAGCGCTCAAAGCCATGGTGCGCACTACCGCCACCGTGCTGCGCCGTAATGCGGCCGGGCAAGCGGGCAAGTTGCGCGAAATCCCGATGCGTGAACTGGTGGTCGGCGACATCGTGCAGCTCTATGCCGGGGATATGATCCCGGCGGACGTGCGGCTGATTGAGTCACGCGATCTGTTCATCAGTCAGGCCGTGCTGACCGGCGAAGCCTTGCCGGTGGAGAAATACGACACACTCGGTGACGTGGCGCAGAAATCCGCCAGCGACGTAGCAGCTGAAAACGAAAACCTGCTGGATATCCCGAATATCTGCTTCATGGGGACCAACGTAGTGAGCGGCACGGCGCAGGCGGTGGTCGTTGCCACCGGCCCGCGGACTTATTTTGGCTCGCTGGCGAAAGCCATTGTAGGCACACGTGCGCAGACGGCGTTTGACCGCGGAGTGAACAGCGTCAGCTGGCTGCTGATCCGTTTCATGCTGGTGATGGTACCGGTGGTGTTCGTGATCAACGGCATCATGAAGGGCGAGTGGTGGGATGCGATGTTATTTGCCGTCGCGGTCGCGGTGGGCCTGACGCCGGAAATGCTGCCGATGATCGTCAGCGCCAATATGGCAAAAGGCGCGATGGCGATGGCGAAGCGCAAAGTGGTGGTGAAGCGTCTGAATGCTATCCAGAACCTGGGTGCAATGGACGTGCTGTGTACCGATAAAACCGGCACGCTGACGCAGGATAAAATTATTCTCGAGCACCATATCGACACGCACGGGCAGAAGAATGACTCGGTGCTGCAACTGGCGTGGCTGAACAGCTATCACCAGAGTGGCATCAAAAACCTGATGGATCAGGCCGTTATCTACTTCTCCGACAACACGCCGGGCTTCGTTAAACCGCAGGGCTACAGCAAAGTGGATGAGATGCCGTTCGATTTTATCCGCCGTCGTCTGTCTATTGTGGTGAAGGACAAACAGCAAAATCACCTGCTGGTGTGTAAAGGCGCGGTGGAAGAGATGCTGAGCATTTCCACTCATATGCAGGAAAACGGCAAAGTGGTCGAGCTGAACGATTCCCGCCGTGAAGCACTGCTGGCGATGGCCAATGACTACAACAAAGACGGTTTCCGCGTGCTGGTGGTGGCGACGCGCAACATTCCAAAAACAGAAGCCAGAAAACAGTACGGCACCGACGATGAACACGATCTGATTATCAGCGGATTCCTGACCTTCCTCGATCCGCCGAAAGAGTCCGCCGGTCCGGCGATTGCGGCGCTGCGCGACATCGGTGTGGCGGTAAAAGTGCTGACCGGCGATAACGCGGTAGTGACGATGCGAATTTGTCGTCAGGTTGGACTGGAGCCGGGTGAACCCGTGCTTGGACCACAGATCGAACGGCTGGACGATGCGGCCCTGCAACAACTTGTTGAAGAGCGCACGGTGTTCGCCAAACTGACGCCGTTGCAGAAATCGCGGGTATTGAAAGCGTTGCAGGCTAACGGCCATACGGTTGGCTTTCTCGGCGACGGCATCAACGATGCGCCAGCGTTGCGTGATGCGGATGTCGGGATTTCCGTCGACAGCGGCACGGATATCGCCAAAGAATCGGCTGATATCATCCTGCTGGAAAAGAGCCTGATGGTACTGGAAGAGGGCGTGCTGAAAGGGCGCGAGACGTTTGGCAATATCATGAAGTACCTGAACATGACCGCCAGTTCTAACTTCGGCAATGTGTTCTCGGTGCTTGTCGCCAGTGCGTTTATTCCGTTCCTGCCGATGCTGGCCATTCAGCTGCTGCTGCAAAACCTGATGTATGACATCTCCCAGCTGGCACTGCCGTGGGACAAAATCGACAAAGAGTTCCTGAAAAAACCGCGTAAGTGGGATGCCAAAAATATTGGCCGTTTCATGGTGTGGATCGGGCCGACCTCGTCGATTTTCGATATGACCACTTTTGCGGTGATGTGGTACGTGTTCAGCGCCAACAGCGAACACATGCAGACGCTGTTCCAGTCTGGCTGGTTCGTGGAAGGTTTGCTGTCGCAGACGCTGGTGGTGCATATGCTGCGTACCCAGAAAATTCCGTTCATTCAGAGCACCGCCGCCTGGCCGGTGATGATGATGACGGGGCTGGTGATGGCGTTCGGGATTTATGTGCCGTTCTCGCCGCTGGGTCCGATTGTCGGCCTGCAGGCGCTGCCGTGGGAATACTTCCCTTGGCTGGCCGGTACGCTGCTGGCGTATTGCTGCGTCGCGCAGGGGATGAAAACGTTCTATATCCGTCGCTTCAAACAGTGGTTCTGATCCGCTGAACAAGGTGCCGCAGCCTATTGCGGCACCTGCTTTGACTCTTTATTAAGCTGTTAGCTTTTTGCCTGAAAGTAATAACAACGACAACCCTGAAAAAGGGGAGCAATCCAATGACTGTAATGACGATGACCACCCAATCCGGAACCACACTGCTGATCCATCTGGCTGGCGCGATTGCGCTGCTGCTGTGGGGTTCCCATATGATTTCGACCGCGCTGCAACGCGGTTTTGGTACACCGCTGCGCAACTGGATGGGGCGGCATCTGACCAACCGCTGGATGGCGCTGCTGGCCGGAGTCGGCATCACCGGCCTGTTGCAAAGCAGTACGGCGGTCAGCCTGATGGCGACCTCTTTTACCGCCGCCGGTACGCTGAGCCTCGCACCCGCGCTGGCGGTGATGCTCGGTGCAAACGTGGGTTCCACGCTCGTCGTGCAACTGATGAGTTTCAACACCGAAATGGCTGTCCCGCTGCTGGTGCTGAGCGGCTTCGTGGTGTTTAAAATCCGCGATCATTCCGGTTTTGAAAGCGCCGGTTGTGCGCTGATTGGTCTCGGTCTGATGCTGATGTCGCTCAGCCTGCTCGGGGCGACGCTCGGTCATATCGAAACCACGCCGGTCTTCCACGCCGTGATGCAGGGGCTCGAAGGCGATACGCTGATCGCGCTGCTGGTGGCGATCGTCCTGACACTGATTTGCCATTCGAGCGTGGCGGTGATTTTGCTGATTGCCTCGCTGGCTGCCACCGGGGTGATGACGCCGGTTACTGCGATGGTATTGGTGCTGGGCGCGAATATCGGCGGCGCATTGCCGCCGGTGCTCAACGCCGGTTCCGCCGTAGCACGACGTCTTCCGGTAGGTAATCTGCTGATCCGCGGTGCAGGCTGTGTGCTGGCGCTGGCAATGATGCCGCTGCTCAGCTCGCTCGCCGACCCGCTGACGCTGACTATGCCGCAGCTGGTGGTGGGATTTCACACGGCGTTCAGTGCGGTGCTGGCGGTAATCTTCATCGGACTGACCGCGCCGATGGCCCGCATGCTGGAGCGAATCTTACCGGAAGAAGAACGCGCCGGTGACGCCGGAATGCCGATGTATCTCGACGAAGCCGGGCTGGATATTGCCTACATCGGGCTGTCCAATTCAGTACGCGAATCATTGCGTGCTGCTGACATGCTGGACACTATGCTCGACCGGCTGCGTGCATTGTTCCACGCGCCTGAAAAGAGTTCAGCGGCAGAGATCCGTCAGCTGGATCATACACTTGATGGTCTGAGTGCGGCGATACGCGCTTATCTGGCTGATCTGGGGCAGGACGGACTGAGCGATTCCGACGCCGACCGCGCGCAGGAGATCCTGATGTTCGTGATTAACGTTGAGCACGCCGGAGACATTCTCTCCAGCAGTCTCGCGCAGCTGGCGACACGCCGTGCGCAACGGGGTGAGTTGTTCAGCGAATTCGAATTACACAACATTGGCCTGCTGCATGCGGAAATCCTGACCAGCTTGCGTCTGGCGGTGACCGCATTCCTCGGTGAGGATCTGTCTGCCGCGCATCAGCTGGTGGGACGTAAAGAGGTGATCCGTCAGATTGAAGCCACCGCCAGCCGTGAGCATTTTAAAAAGCTGCGTGAAGATAAAAATGCCTGGGCGGAATCCGGCGATATTTTCCAGCGTGTGCTGCGCGATTACCGCCGTGTGCATCATCACATTGCTGCCGTGGCGTATCCGGTCATTGACCGTCTGAGTGATGACAGCCTGCTGGCTGAAGCGTAATTACAATAATAAAAATCAGGGAGTTCAGTGATGAGAGTACTCATTTGCGCCGGACGATATTATGCCGATATCCGCACAGTTGAGCGGGTGCTGGAAATATTTGCCAGAGAACAGTCAGAGAAAAAACCGCTGCGGGTTTTGATCCACGGCGGTCATCAGACGCTTGGCGGGATGATAGAACGCTGGGCGCGCGAAGCGGATGTGCATGTAGTCAGATATCCCGCCAACTGGGCTTTGCACGGCAAATATGCAGAAATCCGCCGTAACCTTTTCATGATAGAAGACAGCCAGCCGGATGTGATTTTGGCATTTTCTGGCGGAGAGGATACGGCAGATTGCATCAAACTCGCGCGCCATGCGGGAATAAAAGTGATGGAAATGGATTTCTCACGTTAGGGGGCGCTTTACACTGAAATAAAGGCGTTAAGCTGTCTTTCATTCCTGAAAACCTGCAACGCTCCTGTCTGGAATAATCTGATAATCCCTTTAGGACCTTTATTAGGGGCTATAGTTAATCGATTGTAAAAGCAAGAAGCACAGCCTGTGATTGTGCTCAGCCTCACAAACAGGAGCATCATTTTGAACAGCAATTTGACCAACAGCACGCAGGATACTACGACAGAAACACCCCCGAATCCCGCCATTCACGGCGGGGATTATGCTTTCTTCTTCGATGTCGATGGCACGCTGGCAGAAATTTGTCCCGAGCCGGACGCCGTCAGTATCCCCGTTAACGTCCGTAATAATCTGCAAACCCTGTCAACAGCCTGCAACGGTGCACTGGCGCTGATTTCTGGTCGCCCGATTGAGCAACTGGATCAGCTTGCCACGCCGTTTGTTTTCCCGGCTGCCGGTGTTCACGGCGCGGAACTGCGCGACAGCGCAGGTAATCTGCATCGTGTCAGCCTGCCTGAAGAGGTAGCGGTTCCTTTACAGCAAATGCTCGAAAAGGAAATGGCCGACATGCCGGGCACGCTGCTCGAAGCCAAAGGGATGGCGTTTGCATTGCATTACCGTCAGGCAGCAGATTTTCAGCAGCAAGTGTTAGCGCTGGCCGAAGCCGCCGTAGCGAAGTTTCCGCAGCTGATGTTACAGCGCGGGAAATGCGTGGCCGAAATCAAACCGCGCGGCAATGATAAAGGTGCCGCCATCGCCGAATTTATGCAGCAGGCACCGTTTGCTGGCCGCACGCCGGTGTTTGTAGGCGATGACCTGACTGATGAGAAAGGGTTTCAGGCCGTCAACGCTCTGCACGGTATCACCGTGAAAGTCGGGGAGGGTTCAAGCCATGCGCGCTACCGGCTCGGGAAAGTCACCGATGTTTACGTCTGGATTGAACAAATGCTTGAACAAGCGATGTTACAACGTCACCTAAATAATAAAAATGTAGAAGAAAAGGAGTCCAGTTTATGAGTCGCCTCGTTGTTGTCTCTAACCGTATTGCTATCCCTGATGGCACCAAATCAGCCGGCGGCCTTGCCGTGGGTATTGTTGATGCACTGAAAAACACTTCCGGCCTGTGGTTTGGATGGAATGGTGAAATCAGCGAAATCTCTGAGAGCGAAGAAGATGATATGAGCGTGGTGGAAGACGACGGCATTACTTATGCCTCGGTACCGCTCAATCAGAATGATTACGATCTCTATTATTGCCAGTTCTCCAACGCCGTCCTCTGGCCAGCGCTTCATTACCGCATCGATCTGGTGGATTACCAGCGTGAGGCCTGGGAGGGCTACTGTCGGGTGAATGATCTGCTGGCGAGAAGATTGCTGCCGCTGCTTAAACCAGACGATATTCTGTGGATCCACGATTATCATCTGCTGCCTTTTGCCGCGTCACTGCGTAAACTGGGCGTAACCAACCGCATCGGTTTCTTCCTGCATATTCCGTTCCCGACGCCCGAAATTTTCAACGCCGTACCGCCCCATAACGAGCTGCTGGAAATGATGTCGCAGTACGATTTGCTGGGCTTCCAGACCGAAGGCGACCGTCTGGCATTTCTGGATAATCTGGGCGAGCTGACGACCTTGCAGCCGACCGGCACCTACATGCATCAGGCATTTGGTAATACCTTCAGCACCGGTGTTTACCCGATCAGCATCGCCCCGGACAGTATCAAAGAAATGGCTGAAGGGCCGCTGCCCTCCAAGCTGGCGGCGATGGAACAGGAACTGCGCGAAGCACAGAACATCATTTCCTGTGAACGTCTGGATTACACCAAAGGTCTGCCGGAGCGTTTTCTGGCGTTCGAAGCGCTGCTGGAGAAATTCCCGCAACATCGCGGCAAAGTGCGTTATTCACAAATCGCACCGACGTCGCGCGGTGATGTCCAGGCTTATCAGGATTTGCGCCATCAGCTTGAAACCGAAGTCGGGCGCATCAACGGTAAATATGGCAGCCTGAACCAGACACCGTTGTTTTATCTTAATCAGCATTTCCAGCGCAGTTTGCTGATGAAACTGTTCCGCCTGACCGACGTCGGGCTGGTCACGCCGCTGCGCGATGGTATGAATCTGGTGGCAAAAGAGTATGTGGCAGCGCAGGATCCGAAAGATCCGGGCGTGCTGGTACTTTCTCAGTTTGCCGGTGCCGCTAATGAGCTGACCGCGGCACTTATCGTTAACCCGTATGACCGTGATGACGTCGCCGCCGCGCTGGATAAAGCGCTGACCATGCCGCTTGAAGAGCGTATTGAGCGCTACAACGACATGATGAACGTCCTGCATAAAAACGATATCGCCAACTGGGGCGATACCTATCTGAAAGATCTGAACGCCATCTCCACCCACAGCATCGGCCATGACGCCGTGGCGTAAATACCATCGTCACATTCCACTTTCTGGCGCAGCCCTGAGTCCGGGCTGCGCTCTTTCAGCAATACAGAGGCTTGTATCATATGGAAAACACAAAAATTCAGATGAAGGATCCGACTGAGTTCGACGTGGAAGACGATCGCCTGACTGAACTTGAACCCATTGAACTGATTCTTGAAAGAATGATGGACGCCGAGCCAGAGCCGGAGATGATCGAAGGCTTGCCGCATTCTGATGCGTTAACGCCCGCCGACCGTTATCTGGAACTGTTTACAGCCGTGCAGTCCTCTCATCTGTTTGAAGATAGCAAAACTTTTCCTGACTGCCCGCCAAAAATGGATCCGCTGGACATTCTCCTGCGTTACCGCCGCATCAAAAATCACCCCGGCTTTAATTTACAACGTTTCGTGGACGCGCACTTTTCGCTGCCTGCGCATCACGGTGATGAATATGTCTCCGATCCGGGCGATTCGCTGAAAGAGCACATCGACAAGCTCTGGCCTGTCCTGACCCGCCAGCCGGAAGATCACGTGCCGTGGTCTTCACTGTTGCCGCTCCCGCAGGCTTATGTCGTGCCGGGCGGGCGTTTCAGCGAGACCTACTACTGGGATTCCTACTTCACCATGCTGGGTCTGGCGGAAAGTGGCCGTAACGATCTTCTGCGCACCATGGCGGATAACTTCGCATGGATGATCGAAATCTACGGGCATATCCCGAACGGCAACCGTACCTATTACCTCAGCCGCTCGCAGCCGCCGATCTTTGCGCTGATGGTCGAACTGTTTGAGGAAGACGGCGTGCGCGGCGCAAAACGCTATCTCGATCACCTGCTGATGGAATATGACTTCTGGATGGACGGTGCCGAATCACTGACGCCCAATCAGGCCTATCGTCACGTGGTCTGCCTGCCGGACGGTACGCTGCTCAACCGTTATTGGGATGACCGTGACACACCGCGCGATGAATCCTGGCGTGAAGATGTGGAAACCGCCAAACTTTCCAGCCGTCCAGCCAACGAGGTGTACCGCGATTTACGTGCGGGTGCAGAATCCGGCTGGGATTATTCCTCGCGCTGGCTGCGTGACGCCGACCGTCTCGCCAGTATCCGCACCACGCAGTTTATCCCGGTGGATCTCAATGCGTTCCTCTACAAGCTGGAAAGCGCTATCTCCAACATTTCCGGCCTGAAAGGTGACAACGTCACCGCATCACAGTTCCGGGAAAAAGCCGATCTGCGCCGTGAGGCTATCAACCGATATCTGTGGGATGAAGAACAAGGTTGCTTCCGCGATTACGACTGGCATCAGCAACAAATGGCGCTGTTCTCTGCCGCCAGCGTTGTACCGCTTTACGTCGGACTGGCTACGCATGCGCAGGCTGAACGGCTGGCGGTGGCGGTGCAAAACCGCCTGCTCACGCCAGGCGGTATTATGGCGACGGAATATGACACTGGCGAACAGTGGGATAAACCCAACGGCTGGGCACCGCTTCAATGGATGGCGATTCAGGGCTTTAAGCTGTACGGCAACGACGCGTTGGGCGACCAGATTGCCTGTAGCTGGCTGAGAACGGTGAACCAGTATTATCAGCAGCATCATAAGCTTATCGAGAAATATCACATCTCCGGCGATGCCTCTCGCGGCGGTGGTGGTGGCGAATACCCGCTTCAGGACGGCTTCGGCTGGACTAACGGCGTCGTGCGCAGGCTGATCGGGCTGTATGGCGAGAATTATGAATAACGGCTTGTCTGTACGCCGGTCCCTCTGATAAAAACAGGGGCTGGCTTTCTTTCTCAGGCATACAGGAACCGTTCAGATGTCCACACACCCAATACGGCAGGTCATCGAAGCCTGCGACAAAGCAATCACCGCGCGCGATTTTGACCTGCTGATGACGTACTACGCCGAAGACGCGGCGCTGGTAGTCAAGCCAGGCATGACTGCTACCGGCAAAGAAAATATCCGCAAAGCGTTCGTCGCGATCTCTGATTATTTTCAGGGGCAGCTGGTCGTTGAACAGGGTGAGATGCAGGTCATCGAAGGCGCAGGCAATGCGCTGGTCATTATGGAAACCGTATTGCATTACCCGGACGGAGAGGGTGTTTTCGTGACAACGTCACGCCGCGCCACTTATGTATTTCGCCATGAAGCCGACGGACGCTGGGTATGTACCATTGATAACTCTTACGGGACGGATCTGCTCGACAGCCCGGCGAGCCTTTAAGCAATGAAAACGATTGGTCGCGATGTTAAATGACCTGCGTGACGTTACTGCGTGACGGAATTGAGCCGTCACGCAGCCTGCTGAAATCATGGATTCCTGCAGGAGTTATGCCCGTAAGGCACCTGTGGCTAGCATTATATTGAAGCAGTTATTTTTAAATCGAACGCCGTAATAATGTAATGGTTGGTATATTTAGCATTGATTATTTTCCAGATTATCAATGCGCCGGAAAAATGTGAATGACTATCAGGCCTTTACTGTGGTCGCGCGTGAGCAGAGCCTCAACAGGACTGCAGCTTCACAGCCTGTTGTCGCTATCGGCATCAATACGAGTTACGGCCAGCCATCACGCCGCCATCAATATCCCAAATCGCACCCGTCACCCAACCGGCTTTATCGGACAGCAGGAAAGCCACAGTTTCCGCAATATCACGCGGCGTGCCAACACGGTTAATTGGGTGGAAACTGTTGAAGCTGTCCATGACACCGTGGACTTCTTCTTTCGGAATAAAGCCTTCGTAAATCGGCGTCTGCACTACCGCTGGCGACACTGCATTCACTCGAATTCCGTTGCCGCCAAGCTCAATGGCCATGTTTTTGGTCAGTGCGTGCAGCCCGGCTTTGGCCATGGAATAAGCAGATGATGGTGTGGCACCAATCGCCTGTTGCGCCCACATTGAACCGATATTCACGATGGAACCTTTGATTCCCGAAGCCAGCATGTTTTTCACCACATCGCGGGTGATAAAGAACGTCGCGCGGTTGATGCTCATATACATGTCGTAATCAGCTTCTTCATGCTCGGCAAAAGGTTTCGGGAAGAACACACCGGCAGCATTCACCAACAGGTCGATATCACGGTGTTCGGCATTGACTACGTCCATTACATGCTTCATGCCATCGGTCGTCATCAAATCAGCGATGAGGGTGGAAACCTGGCCCAGCGGTGCCAGCGCTACACGTGCTTCTTCCGCCTTCTCCTGGCGATTACCTATCAACACCACGTTGCCACCTTGTTCCAGAACCACACGAGCTGTTTCCAGCCCCATACCGCTTGTGCCGCCAACAACCAGAAGTTTTTTACCTGCGAATACGTTGCTCATGTTTATCTCCAGAATAAATTCTTTGTTAGTTGATACAGGAAATAAGTTTGTCTCCCTGTCGATGAGAACAGAATGCCCGTTCTGCTCGACGACCACGACCCATAAGAACTACACTCGTGAGATAGAAAAACTATCTCGTTAACTTAAAGAGACTCGATGCGTATCCTGAACAGACTGAAATGGTTGCAGGCTTTTGAAGCTACCTCACGGCACGGCAGCTATACGGGTGCTGCGAATGAACTTGGTGTGACGCCTGCGGCAGTTGGTCAACTCGTGCGGGCATTAGAAGAATGGGTTGGGCATCCACTTTTGACACGCAGCCGCTCGGGCAATGAACGTTTGACGTTGATTAACGAAGCGCAGGATGCACTCGACGACATTACGGTTGGTCTGGATAAACTCGAAAGCGGGCTAAAAAAACTACGTGGCCGGAAAGCGCGATCGGTGCTGGTTGTCACTGCATCACAAGTATTGGTGATGAACTGGCTGATGCCGCGTCTTAATAAATTTTCAGAACATAATGAGTTAATAGACGTGCGACTGGATGTGGCAGACCGGCTTATCGATCTCAGCCATGGCGAAGCAGATATTGGTATTCGCTGCGGAACGGGTCATTGGAAAGGCTTAGTGGCCGACTGGTTGATGGATGAGGAAGTGGTGATGATTTGCAGCCCTTCCGCATTGCCCGCCAATGAGCCTGCGAATGCGCAATGGTTATTTGAGCAAAAGCTGATTCAGGACGATACCCCGCACCCCGGCGCTCACTTCCCGTCATGGGAAAACGTGTTGCAAAAAGTGGGGCTCGAAAGCGTGCAGCAAACGCGTCTTCACATCAATTCCACCGCCGCGGTGATTCAGGCGGCGCTAAGTGGCCGGGGAGTTGCGCTGGTGCGCAAAGCCCTGGTGCAGCAGGATCTGGATATTTGCCGCCTGGTGCAGCTGTTCCCGGAAAACCGCTGGCCCATTAGCTGGTCATATTATGTGGTGAGTTCGAGTTCATCACTGAAGCGCCCGGAAGTGAAAGCGTTTCATGACTGGATGTTGAGTGAAGTGCGAATCAAATAGCGCTCCTTACAGCCCTTAAATGTTCAGGATCCTCTTAACAAACTTGTGATGAGGGGCCTTTTCCGAATCTCTTCTGATATCGCTATTCGCAATGCATTAAAAAAAATCATTGAGGACGGTATTCATCTTAAAGCATGTTAGAAAAGCTACCGTTGCTGAGGTAGTCCTGAACGCTGACTGAGCAGTAACCGCTGGTCTTACAGGCTCCCGCAGGAGCCTGTTTCACTTTTCTTTAGCCCTCTTTCACGCCCGGCAATTCTTCAGAAAACCGTACCGTAATCGCATCGCGTTCATATCCCTGACGTTCAGTCAGGATCTGGTAAAGCTCCGGTCGGCGGCCTGACATCCAGCGGCGGCCGGTACTCATCGGGATTAACGAAAGATCCAACACGGCGCGCACCATCGCATCACCGGCGGCCCAGGTTTCTTCGACGATTCGACCATAAGGGTCAAGGATCATCGCGTTGCCGGTGCGTACTTCGTCATCGTCAGCGCCTACGCCGTTGCTGAAAAGAATAAACACACCATTATCGTGGGCGCGGGCAGGCAGCCAGCGCATTAGCCATTCGCGTCCGTTGGAGCCTTTAAACGCGGCGGTGATTTCTGCTTTGCGTTCTGCGCGTTGCTCCCAGAGTTCCAGCGGGATCGGTTTCATACCGTGCGGGCTGCGGGAATTCGTGCCACCGGTCTGATGCGGTGCCAGCAGGATATCCGCGCCGAGCAGTGCGGTAGCACGCACATTTTCCACCAAATTATTATCCCAGCAGATCAGAATGCCGACTTTCACACCCCAGGGTGTATCAAATACCGTAAAGCCCTCGCCGCTGCTGATTGCCGGATGCTCAAAGGCGTGCAGTTTGCGATGAGTATGAAGTGATCCGTCGGGCATGCAGGCCACGTAGGCGTTGTAGAGCCGTCCATCAGGAGCGCGTTCAATTAATCCGGCACCAATCATCATCTGATGTTTCATCGCCAGCGCACGGATAAGCGCTATCGATGGCCCCGTTTCCACCTCTTCAGCCAGCGCTTCAACGCCCGCCGCGCTGAGCTTTGGCACATGCCAGTAGCCGGTGATACACATTTCGGGAAAAGCGAGGATCTTCACGCCTTCAACGGCGGCCTGCCCGATAAATTTTTCCATCATCAGCAGGTTATATTTCTTATCTCCTGCCTGATGCTGGAACTGAACCACTGCCGCTTTGATTGACTGATTGTTTTGCATCGCTGTTCTCCGGACGTTTTCAGGGTATCTGTTGACGCTGGTATTACAGCAAGCGGGCTGATAACTTTATAATGAAGAGTTTTCCAAAATTGATAACCATACGGAATGTAAAATGAACCTGCGTTTACTCCATGCTTTTGTGATGCTGGCCGAAAAAGAGAATTATGCCGACGCCGCTGACGCGCTGGCGATATCGCAACCCGCGCTGACCAAACAGATTAACCTGCTGGAATCGACGCTAAGTGTTTCACTGTTTGCCCGAGGGCGGCACGGTACACGCCTGACTACCGGCGGCCAGCTGTTATTGCCTGAGGCGAAAAAGGTATTGAAACAAAACGCGGTGTTTCTGCAGCACGCAGTGCAGGTAGCAAAAGGCGGCGAAGGGGTGATTGCTGCCGGGTTCGGCTTATCGAGTTTTCTCATCGCGCCGCAGTGCATTGCGCGGTTCAGGGCGGAATATCCCGGTGTCGAATTCCGGCTTGAAGATATGCCGTCTGCGCATCAGTACGACATGTTGCACAGCGGGGAATTGCAGGTGGGATTCGTCCGCGTGCCGCCGCCCGCACCGCTCAGTTATCAGGTGTTGTTTGAAGATAATCTGGTGCTGGTCGTGCCGGAAGATAATGGGTTGAGCCTCAGAGAGTGGCTTAAAAAATTGCCACTGTTGCGCTTATACGCTGAGCGCGGCCGCGGGCTGAACGCGCAAACCGATCGCTTTCTGGAGGAGAACCGCTGTTTTGCGTCATCCACCCAACAGGCGGAAGATATTCAGACCATCGTCGCGCTGGTGATCGCCGGAATAGGTGTGGCGCTGTTGCCGCAAAGCGTCACCCACATCGCGCCGCCGGGGCTGAAAATTATTCCGCTGACCGGCAGCGCGACGCGCTGGCAGGTAGGCATCGCGTGGGATGCGCAGACGACAGACCCAGTCCGCGATAACTTTGTGAAGATGGTGACCGGCTACGGTGACGCAACCGGCTGAGCGCCGGGCGGCTAACTTTCCTGATGCAGAGACTGCATCACCCGCGCATGTTCGCTGGCATCGAGGCAGACAAATTCCGGCAGCAGGCTGGCGGCCGCCTGTTTCAGCGCATCGATTAACGCCACGACGCTCGCGCGCGGCGGCTTCGATTGCGGCGTAGTCACGCCAAAATAATAGGGAATGTCGACGTCCAGTTCCCTGAGCACCACGCCCGCCACCGGCAAACCGTAGGCAGTCACTGGCTCCATAATCGCGACGCCTAATCCTGAGCGAATACACGACAAAATATTCACTGACGAGTTGGTCTCAATGACACCGGCCGGTTTGACCTTCGCTTTGCGTAAAACCTGCTCATAACGCCTGCGTAAGCGATACGGGTTATACGGTGTGATCAGCTTGCGGGACGACAGACTGCTCAGCAAAACCTGACTTTTTTGCGCCAGCGGATCGTCCTCTCTCAGCGCCAGCACGCAGCGCGACTGACCAATCCAATGAATCTGAACGCCCTGATGTTCCAGGGGCAGGCTGCTGATCCCAAGCTCCGCCTGCCCGGTAATGATTGCATGCGCCGTCTGCTCGGCGGAATCACTGAGAATTTGCACCGCGTCGTCGAGGCTGAGCCTTGCCAGCGCAGTCGGCAACAGCCCGGATGACATGGACGGTGTCGCGGCGATCAGCAGCGGCGTTTTTTCCTCTTTCCAGATTTCATTCGCCCGCAGGCGTATCTGCTGCAATGAACTTAGCGCCGTTTCGACATATTCATGCAGCCGCAATGCCTGCTCGGTCGGATAAATGCGCGGACCGTTACGTAAAAATAACGGATAACCAATCGCGTTTTCCAAATCCTGAATCAGCCGGGTCACAGCAGGCTGCGAGCGCTGTAATACCTTCGCTGCCGCAGTCACGCTGCCGGACGATATCACCGCGGAGAAGGCCTCCAGCTGGCGAAGATCAAGATCATTGAGTGAAGTCATTTTCTGCATCCGGGATCCTATTTTTCATCGACCACGATTATCAATTGCATTTTTTGAATAAGCTAATTATTAATTAGTATTAAGAATACGCATACAGATTAATTCATAATGCGTTTTTCGTATAATCGATTATACGCTATTTCGCTTAATTCTTCGACGTTCAGGGGTGAAATTATGTCCGCACAGGTTGACAGCCAGACCGGTTTAGACGCACTGGAACAGCGCCTGTATGAGGATCTGTCTTTACTCGAGTTGCCAGCCAAACCCTGGGTGCCGGAACGTACGCATGATGGTGCCGTGGTAAGGGACGTGGTGGTGATCGGCGCGGGGATGTGTGGTCTGGCAGCGACGGCAAAACTGATCCTGACCGGGATTAATAACGTCGTTGCTTTTGATGCCGCACCCGCCGGTCTCGAAGGACCGTGGGTGACTTTTGCCCGTATGGAAACCCTGCGTTCGCCGAAAACCCTGCACGGCCCGGCGCTTGGCCTGCCGCAGCTGACCTTCCGCGCCTGGTTTACCGCGCAGTGGGGATGCGAAGCCTGGGAATCGCTGGATAAAATCCCTAAACAGCAGTGGATGGAGTATCTGGTCTGGTATCGCAAGGTGCTGCATTTACCGGTGCGTAACAATGTCCGCATGACCGGTATTGAAGCTGCCGGTGATCTTATTGCGCTCAATCTTGAGGGTGCCGAAACGGGCAGGGTATACACGCGGCGTCTGGTGCTGGCAACCGGCCGCTCAGGTCTGGGCGGTTTTGCTGTTCCCGATTTTCTCGAAGGTATCGACCGCCGCTTCTGGGCGCACTCGGCTGACGACATAGATTTTACCGCGCTGCAAGGCAAGCGTATCGCCGTGATCGGCGCAGGCGCGTCTTCAATGGATAACGCCGCTACGGCGCTGGAATCCGGTGCGGCCGGCGTTGACCTGCTGATCCGCCGCAAAGAAATGCCACGCATAAACAAAATGACCGGTATTGGCAGTCAGGGCGTGGTGCATGGTATGCATCAGCTGTCTGATGCGTGGAAATGGAAATTTGCGGATTACACTGCCGCTTCCCAGACGCCGCCACCGCGTTCATCAACCCTGCGTGTTTCCCTCCATCCGAATGCCCGCTTTTTACTCGATTGCGGTATCCGCACAGTGACACAAGAGGCGGAAAACCTGTTGATTGAAACCACGCAGCAGCCGATGCGTTATGACTTTTTGATCGCCGCGACTGGCTTCAAAAATGATTTCAGCGGTCGTCCTGAGTTTGCCGCGCTGGCGCCGCATATCCGCAGCTGGTCGGATGGCCGGTATACGCCAGAAATGGGCGCGCCACGTACGGAAATGCTGGCGTCTCCCGATCTTGGCCCTGCCTTTGAGTTTCGTGAAAAAATCCCCGGCGCGTGCCCGATGCTGGCACACATCCACTGTTTCAACGATGCGGCCATGCTGACACACGGCAAAGTATCCGGCGATATTCCGGCGGTCAGCGCCGGTGCCGACCGTCTGGTGCGCGGTATCACCGCCTCACTGTTTGCCGAAGACGCTGAAACCCATTTCGCCAGTCTGATGGCTTACGACATTCCCGAACTTCAGGGAGATG
This sequence comes from Enterobacteriaceae bacterium Kacie_13, assembly GCA_013457415.1. NCBI lineage: Bacteria > Pseudomonadati > Pseudomonadota > Gammaproteobacteria > Enterobacterales > Enterobacteriaceae > Enterobacteriaceae bacterium Kacie_13. Next base: position 318,843 of record CP045666.1, on the reverse strand, counting down.
AATGGTTTGATTCCACTCCCTTACTTAATAAGGACAACGCATTGTGACTGATGCAATAGACAAGGCGGCGGGGCTCTCGCCTGAGGATGCGCTTTATGCCACGCGGCGCTTTCGTCCGGAATTTGTGGATGGCGCAGAGTTGTGCCGCCTCTCGGTGTTACAGCCTGCAAACGATCAGGGGCTGGCCGCTGATTTACGGCTGGCGCTGGCTCAGCGCATTGCCGCGCTGAATGCCGACCACTCGCTGGTACAGGACTATGCCGCTCAGCTGGCACAAAGTCAGCCGACGCCACCGGTGCTGGCATTAGCCGCAGGGGAAACCCATCTTGCCGAACCGCTGGCGACAATTGCCCGCCACGTCGATGTGATCACGCTGACACCGGCGAGTGCCGACGTCGGGGACATCCGCCGGCTGGAATCCGCCGGGCTGACCAGTCCGCAGATCGTTGCGCTTTCCGAACTGATCGCCTTCGTCAATTTCCAGACCAAAGTGGCCGCCGGATTGCGCCTGATGGAGTTGTCATGATCCCCTCGGTAAAACTCAAGCCGCTGGTGTGGCATCCGCATATCGCCCCGGTCGAGGTGACTGACGCCACGCCGGAGCAGATTGAGGCCATGAAAGTCACGCCATCGAATAAGAAAATTTCGGAATATGTGCGCACGCTGGCGCATGACCCGGAGAGTTACGTGGCGCGTACCGTGCTGTTCAACGCCATCATGTACGTCGAAGGTGGCCTTAAACATGCCGATCGCGAACTTGGTGCGCTGGGTGCGTCGGTCGCCAATGGCTGCAAGTTCTGTGCAGTGGTACATGCGCGGCGGCACGCCCATCTGACTCAGAACGACGATGTGGTCAGCGCGCTGTATTTCGATAAACCGGAACTGCTCGCCCCACGCGATGCGGCCATCGACCGCTTTGCCCGTCGCCTCTCGGCGGTCCCTTCGCAGGCGACAAAGGACGATATCGCCGCTTTGCTGTCCGCCGGCATGGATGACAAAGAGATCGTCGACCTTATCCACGCCATTTCTATCTTTGGCTGGGCCAACCGTCTGATGCACGTTCTCGGCCACGCCGATAGCGGCAAATAACGTCAACGCAGCCTGAAGGAATTCACCCTAAATGCTTGAACTCGACAATATAAAGCTCTCTTACGGCAACTCACACATCCTCAACGGCGTGAACCTCTCGGTAAAACGCGGGGATGTGGTGTCCATTATCGGGCCGAGTGGCACCGGTAAAACCACGCTGTTGCGCTGTATCAATTATCTGGCTAAACCGGCGTCAGGCAGCATCACGTTTGACCAAATCCGGATGGATTATCAGTCTGTAAACAAGGCTGCCGTTCAGGCGATTCGCCTGCGCACGGCGATGGTGTTCCAGCAATTTAACGTCTTCAAAAATATGACGGTCATTCAGAACGTGATGGATCCGCTGATGGTGGTGCAACGCAAGTCGGCGGATGAAGCACGTAAAATCGCGCTGGAAGAACTGGATCGCGTCGGTCTCTCGGCAAAGCGCGACCACTATCCGTCCCAACTTTCTGGCGGCCAGTTGCAACGCACGGGTATCGCCCGCGCGCTGGCGGTGCGGCCAGATGTCATCCTCTTCGACGAACCGACTTCATCGCTGGATCCGGAGCTCGTTGGGGAAGTACTGAAAGTTATCAAAGATGTTACCTCATCCGGCATCACCTCTTTGCTGGTCACTCATGAGATGCAGTTTGCGAAAAGTGTCTCTAATCGCATCGTGTTTATGGATAAAGGTGTCGTCGCCGCTGAAGGGAGCCCGACCGAAATTTTCGATACGCCTTCCAATCCACGACTTGCACAGTTCCTGAATTCTGAACACTCACTCTAATAAAAAAGGATCCTAACCATGCCTGCAAACAACACCACTTTCCGTTGCCGCCTCAGCCTGACCGTACTGGGCACCGTGGCTATCGCCGTTTCCGCCATGAGCCCTGTCTCTGCCGAAACCGTTCGTACTATTAAAATCGCCACTGCGGCGGAATCCAAACCGCTGTCATGGGGCGCTATCGGCGTTGAGCCACAAGGTTATGAGCCGGATCTGCTGCGTGCCATCAACGCGAAGCTGCCGCAGTACAAATTCGTGCTGGAAGGTGCGGCGGATATCGCCCAGGAAACCGGGCTGGCGACCGGTAAATACGACATGGCCACCGGCGGTTTTTACATCGCACCGGCGCGCAGCAAGCAGTTTCTGATCCCGGCCACCCCGATGGGCGCCAGCCTGATGAAGATCTATAGCCGTAAAGACAGCAACCTTAACGACATCAAATCGCTGGTCGGTAAGAAAATAGTTCCGGTCACCGCAGGCGGCGGCGTCTATAAGTTTGTGAACCAGTGGCAGCAGGAAAACCCGGATTACAAAGTGACCATCACCGCCTCCAGCGCCGGTGTGCCTTATCCGGATCGCCTGAAGGAAGTGCAGAGCGGCAAATATGATGCGCTGATCCTGCCGTCCAATCTCGGGGAGCAGACCGTTATCGATAACCAGAAACTGAACATTCAGGCCAGCGAACCGGTGTCCATCAATAATACCTACGTGCTTATCCACCGCTCTGACGAAAACCAGCCGCTGGCGGACGACGTGAATAAAGCGCTGAAAGAACTGAAAGACGACGGCACGATGGACAAGCTCTCGCAGAAGTGGTTTGGCGAAGACGTGGTGAAATACATGAAGTAAGGCGCGTAAGAGTTATGCCTGCTTTCGTCAACGGTGACAGCCGAATTTATAACCAGGAGAATTGAACGTGGAACTCTCAACAATGATCCCTGAGCTGCTTTCGGCTTTGCCGTTGACACTCGCGATTATGTTTGTGGCGCTTGTGGCTGGCTTCGTGCTGGCAATGATTGCGACCGTCTTTCGGGTTCGCAGGATCCCGGTTCTCAGCCAACTGGCGGACTTGTACGTCTCGTATGCCCGAAGCGTGCCGGTGGTGTTGCAACTGTTTGTCGCATTTTACGGACTGCCGGTGATTGTGGGACTCTTCGGTATGAAGGATTTTATTACGCCGACGCTGGCGTCGATGGTCGGGCTGAGCCTCTATCACGGCGGATATTTGTCAGAAGTCATCCGCCCGGCTTACCTGGCGGTGGAGCGTGGTCAGCATGATGCTGCGGACAGTCTGGGCTACACCTTCCGTCAGAAAATAACCCGCATCGCAGGCCCGCAGGCGCTGCACATCGGATTACCCGGCTACGGTAATGCGGTCATTTATATGATCCACAACGTGGCGCTGGTGATGTACATCGGTGCGGCAGATGTGATGGCGACAGCGCACCTGATCATGGAACGTTCGTATAACCAGTATCAGTTCGGCACCTATCTGGTGCTGGGGGTGATCTACTCCATGCTGTGCCTGATTTCATGGCTGATCATTCGTTTCTTTGAGCTGCGTTTCGCCCGTTACCATTCCAAAACGGCACCGGCGAAAATTAAACTCACGGCGAACATCTGACGCAGAGAAGGGCTTTAACTATGTTTGATATTGATGTTTTGCTGCCGGATTTCCTGAGTATTCTGGATGCCGTGCCGGTCACACTGGCCATGGCGCTGACGATTTTTATCTTTTCAACGCTGGTCGGTGGCCTGTTTGCGCTGATTGAATACCGCAGAATCCCGGTGCTGCGTGAACTGGTGGTGGCGTACAAAATTGCCTTCAAAGGCATCCCGATGGTAGTGATGATTTTCCTCGCTTACTACGGCCTGCCACCGGCACTGCACTTTATCGCCTCACTGTTTGGCGTCAGCTACAACGCGCATTCGCTGCCAAACTGGACGATTGTGATTGTCGCACTGACGGCCTGTGTGGCGGCGTTTCAGGCTGAGGTGATCAAAGGGGCGCTCAACTCGTTTGATACCGGTCAGGCCGACGCGGCCCTTTCGCTGGGGTATAAAAACAGCCAGCTGTTCCGGCGTGTTATGTTCCCGCAGGTGATCATTGCGGCGATCCCCGATCTGGCTAACTCGTTCATGGTGATCATGAAGGCGCTGTCGCTGGCGTTCGCCATTGAAGTGGTGGACATCTTCGCGCAGGCGCAGCTGACCGCCGCGCTGAATTACTATTATCTCGAGGCATTTTTGGTTGCGGTGGTGTTCTACATGGTGATCGCCTACGTGGTCACTAAAATCGCCGACAAGCTGGAGGCGGTGCTCAGGATCCGTACCTGAGAGAACGAGGCAATACCGTTTTTCATCTCCGGCCTGCTGATGTCAAAACCAGCGGGCCGGATTGCTTTGACGGTTACGGTGACGTTGACGTAATCAGGCGTAAGATACCTCTTTCTCATACTATTTTTATGCAGGATAAGAGGTGTGTATGGCTATGCAACCGTCTAAAAAGTTTCGTATTTATAAGCCGCTGAAGGGCATCACCCATACTTTCGGAGAACAATGGTTTGCGCTGAAAGCCGAAGCCTTCGCCCGTTTTTTCGGGACCCCGGCGTTTCTGGTGGGGCAAACGGTGATCGTGGCCGTGTGGATTTATCTCAACGTCTCCGGCATGTCTAAATTTGACCCCTATCCGTTTATCCTGCTGAATCTGGCCTTTAGCTTACAGGCCGCCTACGCTGCGCCGCTGATCCTCCTCGCCCAGACCCGCCAGGCCGAACGTGATCAGGCTCATGCGCTGGCAGATGCCCAGCACCGCGAAGACCTCGACGATGCCATGGCGCAGCGCCAGACCGTCGCCGAACAAAATTCCGCGCAGATGCTGGTTCTGATCCAGCAAAACATCGAACTCACCTCGCTGACCAAACAAATGGCCGAGCGCATTGAAACGCTGGCCAATCAGCTGGCGAGCCGGTAGGGACAAGGAATACTTCAGCTGCGCGGCGAGGGAATGAATACGCGGCTGAATATCGTCCTGATCCATTATTTATTCGTGTTTTTTTAGAAAGTCATAAACTCAGAGATATATCTGATAATTCATATCAAATAAAAATAATTCACCGTTGGTGAGTATTTGATTTGCTTTTCATGGGCTTTATTTAATGAACCTTTTAAGTGATTGCAAATCTGAATATATGACAGCCAGGGACAACCTCAGGAAGTTGTTACGCTGTCCTATGAAACTATAACCTGGGAACATATCTCGACAGGCACAAGCGCTTACAGCTTATGGAATGACAGAGTGATGTAAATAATTTATCCATACTGGCAGGCGTAAGATGCTCCCTGCCAGTTTTTGGAAAGTAACATGCATATTTTGCTGTTCAGTTCCGTTTTTCACTGTCACTTTTCCCCCACGGTTTCACGCCGGTTATTTCAAAACATTTACTCTTATCTTTCACATAATAAACACCCGAGAATGCACCGCCGACGGGGCAGGAATGATAGGATGAAAAGGCAAAAGCGATGTTTATGACAGGTCCTAGTAATACCGATATAAAGAAAATTATACAGGTAATCATTCCGATTTTATCTACATATTTAATTAAGCTTGGATCTACCTTTTTATTTCTGGTGAAAAATGAACTCAAAAAAACAAATTCATAGGCTAAATATAATGGCATCACAGTCAAAATGGGTAAACTCCTCCAGTTGAAATAGATTACATCTCCTAATGACAGGAGTTTAAGGATATCTTGTAATGTCAAAGCAACAAGAAAAGGCAAAGGTAACGGGAAAATAATAACAGCGATTATTCTGGCTATGATATTTTTTTTAGAGTTTAGTGTTTCATTTGTTTTGTTTGAATTATTCATTGTGTTTTAACTCAGAAGTTTTGTTATCTTTATGGATTTTCTCTGCTCCCCATGCTTTCACGCCGGTTATCTCAAAACATTTACTCTTATCTTTCACATAATAAACACCCGAGAATGCACCGCCGACGGGGCAGGAATGATAGGAGGAAAAGGCAAAACCGATGTTGATTAATGGCCCTGCGAAAACAGCAGGGAAAAAGGTAAAGATAGTGAATGCAGTAATATGAAGCATGTACTTAAGTATAGCCGGATGTGCCTTCCAGTCCTTTGAAAAGAAACAACTGATGAAAAGAATCTCAAAATAGATCATCATGGGTATGCTGGTCAGTATAGGGAGTGCACGCCAGTTAAAATAAATAACATCACTGCCAGAGAATAAATTTAAGAAGTCTGTACTACAAACAGTGCCAAAAAAATAAATGATGAACGGCAGGGATATTACTAGTACATACAAACAACAGATGCCTTTTGTTTTGTCTCGCATATGAGTTACCTGGCTCAACTTTTTTGAAATAATAATTCGCAATTATTCTGAAAGCTTATTCGCGTTAGGGCCATTTATTTTACCCCATGCTTCCACGCCGGTTATCTCAAAACATTTACTCTTATCTTTCACATAATAAACACCCGAGAATGCACCGCCGACGGGGCAGGAATGATAGGAGGAAAAGGCAAAACCGATGTTGATCAAGGGGCACGCTATTAAAGATGAGAAAAATACGAAACAATAAATAATTGTCATATGTAGCATGTATTTCAACAGCAGTGGGCTGGCTTTCTTATCTTCAGTAAAGAAACAACTTATAAACAGCAGTTCAAGGTAAATCATGAAAGGAGCTGAAGATAAGATTGGAATCACTCTCCAGTTATAATAAACAACACCAGTACCACTAAACAACAATATTAAGTCATTAATGCAATAACGAAAAAGAAAGAAAAGCAATATAGGGAAAACAGTTACCAACAATGACAAGTATAATACATTCTTATATCCAGAGCTCATATGGTTACCAAATACTTTTAGGTGAAGTAGAGAATGGATGATTCCTTATATTCCATTCTTCAATTAAAACTCTTTCTTTCAATCCTTTATCTATGAGGATTTTAACCTCTTCAGAGATATGGAATTTCTTATCCAATGAATCCAGCGCCAAGGTGATTACAAAACCGATTGTGACTATAATAAAAATACCTGCTGAAATAGGCAATGTCACGCCAGTCATGATTGCTATGCCTGCGATTAATGCAAATGCAAGCTTCGCCACAAAAATCGTCACAATAATCTTCGCCATATCTATCGTAATGTCCCCTACGAAATCAATGACGGTATATTCATTTTTAAAAATGAGTTCAATCGCGCGATAGCCTAAAGAGAACCAGATACAAAAGCGGGCACCGCTGATGATCCCGGCATTTTTACCGGCGGTACCAATGCCCAGTTCCAATACTTGCGGATTATTGATGGCGTAGCGGGTGCCTTTCAGGATACGGCGGATCCCGGCTCTGCCCGTGATTTTGACATACTCGATACCTTTATACTTATAGATAAAGGCTTTAATACCTAAACTCTTAAATCGAAAAATAAGCTGCTGGGAGCTGTTAAAATGCGTGGTCAGTTTCCGAATGTTTTTAATACCCCCATAAGTATCATTGATATTTCCTGCGTAGGTGGCTATCGGATCCCCGGAAACCAGTAGCTGGTTGAGTACCGCATCGGCTTCATCAAGTGTGAGCAGCATAATGTGCGTGGTATTTTTCTCAAACACCGCCTCCAGCCCTAAAGTATCGAGAATATATTCATGCTGCGGTATCAACTGATTCACCGGTACATTGCCGCGCAGGTAATCGCCCAGATAGCCCGCTGCCGAACTGGTTTGCCGGAGTTCATCTGGCGGTACCCGGACATCTAATTCATTCTTCATTTAATATCATCCTGATTATCAATGAGGAGGTTCATATTATTCTTAAATCTCTGTTAATCATTGATCCAGGTTGTAATATTAAAAATTAAAACGCATTAAATATAATCATTAAAATGATGATATCGATTTGTATTATTCAGATAACTAATAACCGCTAATTAGCAGTTATTAATGTCACTAACGCTTTTCTTGTATTTATCACCGATAGCCATCACCAGACTCATTGCCGCAGGCAGCACCGTCAGCGTAACCAGCGTGGCAACAAACAGTCCGCCGATAAACGCCAGGGCCATCGGCCCCCAAAATACCTGATGGGAAATGGGGAGCATCCCGAGGATCGCGGCGCAGGCGGTGAGGACGATAGGGCGAGCACGGTGAGCGGCGGCGGTGATAATGGCTTCGTCGTTCACCATGCCTGACCGACGGTTGTTATCCACCTTGTTGATGAGAATAACCGCATTGCGAATAGGCGGTTTCGCAGGACGGATTGCAAGATGGCCTGATAAACCCCAGCCAGCTTTCCCGGTTCAGCCTGCTGATGCATTTTTTTGCCAGAAAGCAGCCATGTGCCCATCAGAGGCGAAAACAGCACAGCGACGACCCAGGAGCTGAGTAGGGAAATCAGCACCACGGCAAACAGGGATAAACAATATTCTCCGGCGCTGGAGACGGCGAAGCCGACCGGAATAAATCCGGCGATCATGACCAGCGTGCCGGTGAGCATAGGAAAAGCCGTCGTTTTGAACGCATAGGTTGCGGCGTGCCAGCGGGTATTACCGGCTTCGAGCCGCGCCACCATGGCTTCCACGGTAATCATTGCGTCATCAACCAACAATCCGAGCGCAATGATCAGCGCGCCGAGTGAGATACGTTGCAGCCCGATACCCGCCAGCATCATGCCCACGAAGGTCATGGCCAGCACCAGCGTGATCGCCGCCGCAACCACCAGGCCCGCCCGCATTCCCAGCGAAATGAAAGAGACTGCCAGTACGATGGCGACAGCCTCAAGCAGTACCCGAAGAAATCCGCTGACTGCCTGTTGCACGACAGCGGACTGATCGGCCACTTTGGTCATCTCAATCCCATGCGGCAGGCGCTGTCCGATGCTGGCCATCTGCTGATTGATAGCTTTACCAAAGTCAGTCATATTGCCGGTCGCTGCCATTGAAATCGCCAGACCGATCGCGGGCTGACCGTTAACGCGAAACGCGAGGGCGGGCGGCGTCTGGCTCTGACGGTCAATCGTGGCGACGTCGGTCAGCGGAATATAACGACCGGCGATGTGCAGCGTCACGGCACGCAGACTGTCTTCAGAATTCAGCGCGCCACTGGCCCGCAGGGCAATATTTTCTTTGTCAGTGCGTAACGTTCCGGCGGGCACCACTGCATTTTGCGCCTTGAGGGCATCGGTGACCTGTTGCAGGTCGATACCCATTCCGGCCAGTTTACGGGGCGAGAACGCGATAACAATCTGCTCTTCCTGAATGCCGATAAGATTGATTTTGCCGATATCCGGCAGCGACATGAGGCTACGGCGGATTTGCTCCACCTGCTCACGCAGTTCTCTTGCGCTATACCCTTCGGCAGTAAACCCGTAAATCGTGCCAAAAGTATCGGAAAATTCATCGTTAACCGATACGCCCTGAACCCCCTGCGGCCGCGTCGGGCTGATATCCTGCATTTTTTTACGTACCTGATACCAGACGTCTGCAACGGCTGCGGGCGGGGGCGAGGAGTCAGCCAGATGGCGCGCTCCTGCAACAGTTCTCTCAGATCGATGGCACTCTTGTTCAGGGAACGCTGACCGGCATCCGCCAGAGACAGCAGATGAAGTTCGTCGGTCAGACGGCTGAGGTGCTGAAGCTGCTTCATCACCATGTTTAGCTGATCAGGCTCAGGATTGAACACGCCGTCGATCATACCCTGCAACCGGCCGATATGACGATCACCACCAGAACGCCAGCCGCATCGGCGTCATCTTCAATAACCAGCACTCGTTTAGTCTGCATTTAGGTAACCTTGACAGTTTCTTCATAATTCCCAAGCAGTTTATTGACACTGCCTCTTCATACTTCCTGCTTAAGACGCGCCCTGGACCCCTTGCGGAACGTCAGACAATAACGGGTAACGAGGAATTCATGATAACCAGAAAATTGATAATGCACATGACCTGCTTTGCAATGACCGGCGGCTATAGGTGGCTCGACGATCACGCCGCTGACAGCCCGATCGTGTTTCGCCGTAATCAGGCGACGGCGTCAGCGGCGATTTTATATACCTTCTGACGCCTTTTCGTTCATCAACATGACAAAATTGCTTTTTTTGTTAATTTCCGCGCCGGTGGCATTTTCCGGCGCGGGCAGAGCTCAGTATTTCTTAGGCAGTTTACGACAAATTGAAATCAGTTTCCCTCTGCAGACCTCGATGTAGCCACCTTTGCTGAGGGCAGAGATAATACTGACAATACCGCTTTTTGAAAGACGACTTCGATATTTTATATAATTAATTATGCTGGTTTTTATTCTGATTTCATAAGGCAACTTTTCGAGCTCATACAATAATCCGCGAACTATTTCATAGGCAGTTCTATTGACTAATAGCTCAATTCTGCTGGCAGTATAATCATTGAGATAAGCCTGGTAGTCGAGAACTGTTTTTATCAAATTATGTGTGCTGATCAACTCTATACATTGATTTAATGGCAGTGTTTTTACAACACAATGGTGATGTAATCGGAAACGGTAGTAATTATATCGGTAAAGAGATCCCTCAATGCCTAAGATGAATGGCGCCAGTGCAGAGGCATAGAGTAAATTGTCAGAGGATTTATAGATATCAATCTTCCCCTCAAACAGCAACAAGACGAGTAACTCGTCATTTTCCACGAATTCAAAGTCTTTGCCCTCAGGTTCAATATCCACATCTTTAGCGTCCTGCTTAAAAATGTTTATTAATTTAATGATTGCAGCTTCATTTTTGACGGGCTCATTGACAGATTTCATTGGCTCACCTAAAAATCATAAAACATATATCTTCAAGCCTTAGCCTCAGGGGTAAGGTATGCGTAATTTTCAATTTCTCGTATAAGGTAACAGATAATGCCCTGATCATTTTTTACTTCAATGAACCCTCCGCCGGTAACGGAGTGGGATAATCTGCGAAAAGTCAACAGGGTCGGATAATTCCCTTGCAAAGACCCGGAATAATGAAGACTAACCTCAATTAAGTGTTTTATCACACAGCGGTAAATACATCCTCGCTGGTTGGATTTAGGTGATATTTAAAGTAATGCAAAAGGTACAATTGCCTGTGAATACATAATTTTTTAAATGTATGTATATTGAGATGAACGTTTCATTTTTATCTGGTTAATCTAATGAACTAATCCCTTCTGGTAATTATAGATTCTTTTCGTTGTGAGGTCAGCGGTTAAAAAGTACCATTATTGTACTTTATGACTATTATTACATGCTCCATTTCCCATGCTATAAAGTGTAATTACCTCAGGCAGTTAGTAATTCATCACTTTGCTATTGACAAAACCCGTAAAGAATATAATTTAAGGAGCATGCTCATGAAACTGCTACGAAATAAATCTGATTTCAGGGAGTGGATGATGAATGACTTTATTAAAATAAAAAGTGAATGGGATACGCTGGATTATCTTGAATCGGAAAGAGAGCTTGAATTGGGTATGCCGGATTCGTTTCCCTGTCTGGTTTATATTGTGTCAGGCAGGAGTGCCTTAGAACCAGAAGTTCCTGCATTTATGTCTCGTAATGAATTACAACATTGGATAGAAATAATGAAATTAGCCGATGAGCATTAGGATTTTATAAATATCAGTGTGTTATGTATCAGAAGATCGGTGGCTGAGGATGGGTTGATAAGCCTCACTACGATAAAGGGTTTGACCACTCATCATTGATCCTTTTTTGGCCACAAAATGCCATCAATCCTCCCCCGGTGGCACCCTCACATTTCCCTCGTTTAGCCCCTCTGCGCGCACCTTTAAGCGCAATTTTGTGCCTTAGTAATGCCCCTATAAGCGTGCCATGACAGCATTATCGGTCATAAAATCAGCATCTTATTGATTCGTATGCAAAAGAATAAACAATTCTATACAAAATAAATTATTGAGCCGGGGGCAAAAAAGCCATATATTGGCCGCGTTTTTTCACGGTAGTTACCTTTTTAATTCATTTATTCAACTTAGTCGTTAGCGATAACACTCGGTTGTAGGAGAGATATGATGACGGATAAAGTCCGTATTGATAATTTAGGTGCGAATTCATTACATGGAAACAATGAAACCTATTTGGCGAGACAAGCTGAATTTGAATCGAACGTCAGGAGCTATCCACGTAAATTGCCGTTAGCGATTGCTAAAGCAAACGGCGTGTGGATCACAGATGTTGAAGATAATCAATATCTTGACTGCCTGGCGGGCGCAGGAACGTTAGCCCTTGGACATAACCATCCTGACGTGCTGCAAAGCATCCAAACTGTCATTACCAGCGGCTTGCCGTTACATACACTGGATCTGACAACGCCGTTGAAAGACCAGTTCTCTGAATATCTGCTTTCTTTATTGCCGCAACAGGGCAAAGAGTATTGCCTCCAGTTCACCGGCCCATCTGGCGCCGATGCGGTGGAAGCTGCGTTGAAACTGGCCAAAAAGTACACCGGCCGTTCCGGCGTGATCAGCTTCTCCGGCGGCTATCACGGCATGACCCATGGCGCGCTGGCGGTCACAGGTAACCTGTCACCGAAAGAAGCTGTTAACGGCATGATGCCTGAAGTGCAGTTTATGCCTTACCCGCACCAATACCGTTGCCCGCTGGGCATTGGCGGTGACGCGGGCGTTAAAGCATTAACGTATTACTTTGATAACCTGATCAACGACGTTGAAAGCGGCGTGCGTAAGCCTGCGGCGGTCATTCTGGAAGCCGTTCAGGGTGAAGGTGGCGTGAACCCGGCACCTGCCGAGTGGTTGCAGCGTATCCGTAAAGTGACTCAGGAACATGGCATTCTGCTGATCCTCGACGAAGTTCAGGCTGGTTTCTGCCGTACCGGCAAACAGTTCGCCTTCGAACACGCAGGCATTGAGCCAGATATCATTGTGATGTCTAAAGCTGTCGGCGGCGGTTTGCCACTGGCCGTTCTGGGTATCAAAAAACAATTCGACGCCTGGTCTCCGGGTCATCATACCGGTACATTCCGCGGCAACCAGCTGGCGATGGCGACCGGCCTGACCACGCTGAAAATTCTCAAAGAAGAGAAGATTGCCGAGAAAGTGGCGGCACAGGGCGAGTGGCTGAAAGGCAAACTGGCTGATATGCAGAAACGTTACCCGGTCATCGGTAACGTGCGCGGTCTGGGCTTAATGATTGGTATCGAGATCGTGAAACCAAACGAAGCGCAGGATCATATGGGTTGCTACCCGGCTGACGGCGATCTTTCCGCGCTGTTGCAGAAAAAATGCTTCGAAGCGGGTCTGATCCTCGAACGCGGTGGCCGCAACGGTTGCGTTCTGCGCCTGCTGCCATCCCTGCTGATCACCAATGATGAACTGGGTATTTTCCTGGATAAATTTGAACAGGCCCTGTTAGCGGCTGGCGTCAAACCTGTCTGAGTGGAGTGAATGACCGCGATGTCCGAGTTAAACCCGATTCTGGCGGCTTCAGCGCAAAGCACTGAAGCGTACCAGCAGGCGATTGCACAAAGCAGCGCCGCTGTCGTGCAGTGGCTGCAACAGCCTGAGATGTATCAGGGGAAATCCGTTGCCGAGCTGCGTGAGCGCATTACGCTTGATTTCAATCCAAACGGCCTGGGCAATCAGGCCGCCATTGAACGTGCGATTGAGTACTTTTTGAAAGACAGCCTGTCGGTGCATCACCCGCAGTGCGTCGCGCATTTACATTGCCCGAGCCTGGTGATCAGCCAGGCCGCTGAAGTGTTGATTAATGCGACTAACCAGAGCATGGACTCCTGGGACCAAAGCCCGTCAGCCACCATCATTGAGATGAAGCTGATTGAATGGCTGCGTACTCAGGTCGGTTATCAGGCTGGCGATGCGGGTGTGTTCACCAGCGGTGGCACCCAGAGTAACCTGATGGGGCTGATGCTGGCGCGTGACGCCTTCTTCGCCCGTCAGGGGCACTCTGTTCAGCAAGACGGTCTGGTCGGTAATCTGAAGAAGATCAAAGTATTCTGTTCTGAAAATGCTCATTTCTCGGTGCAGAAGAACATGGCATTGCTCGGTCTGGGTTATCAGTCGGTCACTCTGGTGAAAACCGATGAGTTTGCCCGTATGGACGTTAACGATCTGAAAGAGAAACTTGCTGCGGCGCAGGCCAACGGCGAGCAAATTCTGGCAATTGTGGCGACCGCGGGTACCACCGATGCAGGTGCGATTGATCCGCTGCGTGAGATTGCCCTGCTGGCCGCTGAGCAGCAGATTTGGGTGCATGTGGATGCGGCCTGGGGCGGCGCGCTGTTGCTGTCTGAAAAATACCGTGACTATCTGGATGGCATCGAGTTAGTGGATTCCATCACCCTGGACTTCCACAAGCAGTTCTTCCAGACCATCAGCTGCGGCGCTTTCCTGCTGAAAGAAGCGCGCCACTATGAGCTGATGCGTTATCAGGCGGCTTACCTGAACTCCGAGTTTGACGAAGAAGCGGGCGTGCCGAATCTGGTGTCCAAATCGTTGCAGACCACCCGTCGTTTCGATGCGTTGAAATTGTGGATGGGTCTGGAAGCGTTAGGGCAGAAGCAGTACGCCGAAATTATCGATCACGGGGTAACGCTGGCACAAGACGTGGCGAAATTCGTCACCGCTGAGCCGTCGCTGGAACTGGTCATGCAGCCACAGCTGGCCAGCGTACTGTTCCGCTACCGTCCTGAGCAACTGGCTCACAGCAGCGATGCAGCTATCGCGCTGCTGAACCAGAAAATCGGCGATGCGTTGCTCGACTCTGGCCGCGCTAACGTGGGTGTTACCGAGCACAACGGCGTGACCTGTCTGAAGCTGACCTTGCTGAACCCGACCGTGACGCTGGACGATGTGAAAGTTCTGCTGGCGCTGGTGGATAAAACCGCTCAGCAGCTGCTGAACGCGTAAAACGGGGTTTTGCGTGAGTTCGCATTAACCCGTACGCCTTAAAAAAGCCGGTGACATGAAGATGTGACCGGCTTTTTTGTGTCTGAATCTCAACGAAACAACGCGCCTTCTTTCCTGTCACCGCTCACTTAAAAACTTGTCCTCGAGCGTCGCCTCTAACCCCAGCATGGCGTTTTCGGCGTGCTGCATGTGTTCGGTCATGATCTGCCGGACGGCGGCGGCGTCCTGACGGCGCATGGCGTCAATCAGCTTATATTGATAATCAATTCCCGCGCTGCGTTCCACCGGTTCGGGGCGCTGGTAGATGTCTTTGCAGACGGCCAGGTCTTTCAGCAGACGTTGCAGGAAGTGGCAGATAAACGCCAGCAGGACGTTATCGGAGTAGCTGGCGACCACGCCGTGGAAATCCAGTTCGGCCATGCGCTGCTCCCACCGCTCGGTTTCGTCAGCGGGCTCGTGGTCGTAAACGGCGATGAGCTGATGTAACTGTTCAAACCCTTTGGCGTCGATATTACCGATGGCGCTTACCGCGACCAGCGGTTCCAGGGCTTTGCGCAGGGCGTAGATATTACTGATAGACAGCTGGCGGGTGAACAGATAGTTCGACAGCAAACTCATGGCGCGGGATTCGGTCATGGAATCGATAAACGCGCCGCCGCCTGGCCCGGTTTTTGTACGGATAAGCCCCTGAACCTCCAGCGATTTCAGCGCTTCCCGCACCGTGCCTTTGCCCGCAGCGTAGCGGGTGATCAGGTCTTTTTCCTGCGGCAGGCGGTCGCCCGGCAGCAGATTTTCACTGATGATGCTTTCTTTAATGGCATCGACGATTTCGTCGGTACGCTTGCGGCGTATTGGTTCCGGCTGGTGTGACGTTTCAGTGCTCATAAATCCCTTCATCGGCTCAAACTCTGGGCGCGCTGGCCAACAGACGTTGCGTGTAGTCGTGCTGCGGCGCGTTGAACAGCATGTCATTATCGGCGCATTCTACCAAATCCCCGTGATACATCACCGCCACGCGATCGGCAATTGACTCTACCACTGCCAGATCATGGCTGATGAACAGATAGGAGAGGCCGAAGTCACGTTTTAGCTGATCGAGTAGCAATAGCACCTGCGCCTGCACTGAGACATCCAGCGCGCTGACCGGCTCGTCGAGTACCAGAATACGCGCCTCGGCGGCGAGTGCGCGGGCAATCGCCAGCCGCTGCGCCTGTCCGCCAGAAAACTCATGGGGATAACCGGTGAGCGCGTCGGCGGGCATTTGCACCGCGTCCATCAGCTCCAGCATCCGCGCTTTACGCCGCGCGGCAGGGTAGTGGCACAGATATCGCAGCGGAACGTCGAGGGTATCGGCGATCGTTTTACGGGGATTGAGCGACGCTACCGGATCCTGAAACACGTACTGAATCATCTTGCCGAACGTTTTATCGCCGCGCCGGATGTGCGCTGACATTTCTTCGCCCATCAGTGTGACGGTGCCGGATGTCGGGCGTTCCAGCCCGACCAGCATCCGCGCCAGCGTACTTTTCCCCGAGCCACTTTCTCCGACCACCGCCAGCGTCTCGCCTTTCGCAAGGTTGAACGATACGCCTTTGACCGCGTTGACCTGATGCTGTTTCCCTGAGAACCAGCCTGACGTACTGCGGAAGGTTTTCACCAGTCCACTGACTTCAATCACATTGCTCATCGTGCCTCCGGCTGCGTATGTTGAGTGGCATAAAGTTCGCCGACCTGCTTAAGGAAACCCCGCCCCTGACCGAGTTTCGGCACGCTGGCAATCAGTCTGCGGGTGTAGTCGTGTTGCGGATCTCGCAGCACAGCGCCGGTCTCTCCGGTTTCGACGATTTCGCCGTGACGCATCACCGCCACGCGGTCACAGATCTGGGCGATAACGCCAAAATCATGGGTGATGAACAGCAGCGTCAGGCCGCGCTCGCGCCGCAGTTGTTGCAGCAGATCGAGAATGCGCGCCTGCACGGTGACGTCCAGCGCGGTGGTGGGTTCATCGGCAATGATAATTTCAGGATCATTGGCCAGCGCCATAGCAATCCCGACGCGCTGCCGCTGACCGCCAGAAAGCTGATGCGGGAAAGCATTGAAACGCGAAGCGGCATCCTCGATGCCAACGCTTGCGAGCAGCGCCAGCGCTTTCTCCTTAGCCGCGTGGGCGGAAAGGGCCTGATGTGCCTGAATGGCTTCGATTACCTGCGCACCAATGCTGAACTGCGGATGCAGGGTAGTGAGCGGATCCTGAAAAATGTAAGCCACGCGCGCCCCGCGCCTCTGCTGTAGCTGGTTTTGCGACAGCGATAGCATTTCTTCTCCGCCGACGTAAATCGCGCCGCCGGTGATTTCTCCCGGTGGCGATGATACCAGCCCCATCACGGAAAGCGCTGTGACGCTTTTCCCCGATCCGCTCTCGCCGATAAGACCCAGACACTCGCCCTTGGCAACGTGAAAACTGACGCTTTTGACGGCTGTGACCGACTGATTTCCTGAGCGGAAGTGGACCTGCAAATCCACCACTTCCAGCAGCGCATCGTTGCCTTTCTCGGCAGGCGGAACGCTGGCGCGGTTGACTGAAGTTACCGCGCGGGCGCGCAGTAGAATGCCGGATTTGAGGCGCGGATCCAGCAGATCGCGGATGCCGTCGCCGAGCAGGTTGAAACTCATCACCAGTAAGAAAATCATCAGTCCCGGCACAACGGAAACATGCGGTGCGCTGAACATTTGCGCGCGCCCCTGACCGAGCATCGAGCCAAGATCCGCATTTGGCGGCTGCGTGCCCAGCCCGAGGAATGACAGTCCGGCAGTTTCTAAAATCATCCAGCCGACGGTGGTGGACATGGTGACGACCACGACGGGCATGACGTTAGGCAGTACTTCGGTGAGCAAAATTTGCAGATGATTTTTACCGGACAACCGCGCCGCCTGAATAAAATCACGCTGGCGCAGGCCAACGGTCAGCCCGCGAATATTACGGGCGAAGAACGGAATATTGACCACCGCGATAGCATACAGAGCATTGAGCAGGCCGGGCCCCAGCACCGCGACGATGACCAGCGCCAGCAGAATATAAGGGAAAGCCATCAGCATATCGATCAGCCGCATCAGCAGGCTGTCGGTTTTGCCACCGGCATATCCGGCGACAAGGCCTATCAGCGTGCCGAAAAACGCCGCCAGCAGGGTGGCGCAGATCCCCACCGCCAGCGACACGCGCGTTCCCCATAGCAGGCGGGAAAGCATATCGCGACCCAGTGGATCGGTGCCCAGCCAGTGTCCGGGCGAAAACGGTGGCAGCAAACGGTTAAGCAGATCGGTGGCGTCCGGATCGGGGATTGGCAGCAGCGGCGCGGCGAGGGCGGCAGCGAAAGCCAGCACCAGCAGTGTCAGGCCGAGCGTTGCCAGCCGGTTAGCCAGCAGCAGCGACCATAAGGACTGGCGATGGCGCGACGTCGTGGAAGCAATAACCTGACTCATGATTTTAACCTCGGATCGAGAAGTGCCTGCAAAATATCCGCGCACAGGTTGATTAATACGTAGGCCGCAGCGGCGACCAGCACGCCGCCCTGAACCAGCAGCAGGTCACGGGTGGCAACGGCTTTCACCATCATCGCGCCCAGCCCCGGCCACTGGAAAACAGTCTCGATATACACCGCGCCGCCGAGGACAAAACCGGCCTGAATGCCAATGACGGGGATCACCGACACCAGCGCCATGCGAAAGGCGTGTTTATAAATCACTTTGCGTTCAGACAGCCCTTTGGCGCGGGCGGTGCGGATAAAGTCCTGGCGCAGCACTTCGAGCATTGCGGTGCGGGTCAGACGGGCGATTACGCCAGTCGCTACGATCGCCAGCGTGATAGCGGGCAGGGTCAGATGGTGCAGCAGATCCAGCCAGTTTCCGCCGCCCCAGACGGAGTACATCCCGGACGCAGGGAACCATTGCAGCTGGACGGCGAACAGCATGATCATCAATAGCCCAATCCAGAATGACGGCATGGAAATCCCCAGCAATACCAGCAGCGTGATAATCCGATCGCCCCAGCCGAACTGCCGTACCGCCGAG